>JAIMBU010000127.1 GCA_023511325.1 Gorillibacterium sp. | reverse complement strand
GTTATAGGTCACCTCGGTCGCAAGCCCCCAAGTTGGCTTCACATAAGCTTGACGGTAGGTTTTCAAATTACGCCCGCTTGAGTTTTGCAGGTTGGTCTTGCGCGAGGTGTAATTCTTCTCAGCAGACTGCCCGATTTGAATTGCCAGCTCCGGTGGAGTATAGCTCATCCCGGGAGCAAGCACCATACCTAGATATTCCAGAAAAGGACGATAGGCAGCAGGAACGAGCTTATCCGATTCTCCGATTCCTTGCTGTGCTCGGTGTGCACCGAAGTACATCCAGGATAAAGCCGTGTGGTCCGCCCCTCTCCAGGTCGGGTCGCTCGCAGAAACAGAGTCACCCTTAGCCCTACTTGTTGTAGAAATAATGGTTCCGTCTATCCAGTCGTTGGCCCATTCAAGCCACATCACATCCATGGTCATTTTGAGCTTCTGTTTAAAATCCGGTTCATCGGAATATTGGTACAATGCATTTAAACAAAGGTAAGTCATGAACGTGTATTCCGAGCTTTCATATTCAGCCCAGCCTTCATGAACTGCGGCCTCAAGCATCTCTTCGACATTGGCTCTGTTCATACTTTTCAGCGTCGCTCCGGATACTCCGTTCAAATCTACGATATCGGGAAAATATTGACCGACCAGATAACCCACTGTATAGTTGCTCATCCGCAGATTCTCCGTCTGTGGTAGCTTTGCATAAGCATATCCGGCAAAATAATTTTTGACATGCTCCATCATCGTGCTGTCAAATTTGTCTCCAGCCAATAGATAGGCATACATCTTTGAGACCGTCTTGTATTGCTCCCAGTCATAGGTCTGGAACATCGTGTCCAGCTTCTGAAGGTTGCCGGCTGTACTCTGTCCATCGAGAAGCTGGGCAACATACTGGACAATATTCAAGGGGCCACCTATTTCTGACATGGTTTTCGTGCGGTTCCACAGCCAGTCACGCCGAGTCTCCACCGTGCCTGGAAAAGGTGAGTACGTGCTGTCCGCAGGCGGAGCATCACTGATGGTCACATCACTGAACTGTGCCGTGGTCAGTCTGCCGTTATCGTGGCTTGTAAGCGCCAGTCCGAAGTATACCGTCTCGGGAAAATTGACCGATTCTTTCTTGATTAGTGTCCAGTTTACTCCGTCAAAGGAATCATAGGCACTGATTACATTGCCGACACGCACCAGCTTCACCCAATAGGGTGTAGCTGCTTTTGTCCCTGAGGTCAGGGTAGAGGCTCCTCCAGCCAGCAAGCGATCCTCAAAGACCACTCCGTTTACAGGAGATACCGCCATCATCACATGCGGAGATTGACTCGACACATTCTCGCGGATCATGATCCCTGCCTTTGTCCAGGCGACCGCATTCTCCAGGTTGGCAACACGCGCTATAATTTGGCCGTCGCCCGTCCAAGGCCGGTAGACATAATGGAACGCATCCTCGGTTCCCCAGATATCGGCCCCTGAGGCCTTTACGCTGAATGTGCCCGTATCCGTAACGTAGCTTGCGCTACCTGCAAGCCTCACCGTACCGATATCCTGATCTCCAAACGGCTCGGGTAGCCCGCCAATTGAGGGATTTGTCTGCACCGAGACTTCATTGCTAGCCTCCGACAAATTTCCCATTCCATCTCTTGCCTTGACAGTATAAACATATGTCGTATTAGGGGATAGTCCAGCAAAGGTATAACTTGTCGTTGCACCGTCCACCGTTCCGGCCAATTGGCCATTCTGGTAAATGTCGTAGCGGGTGACCGCGACATTGTCTGTCGATGCCGTCCAGGACAAGCCAACCCTCGTATCCGTCTTCGCTGTGACTGTTAAATTGGCAGGTACTGTAGGTGCAAGAGTATCCAGCTCGCCATCCAGCTTTAATTCGTATATTGCCAGATCGTCGACAATGATCGCCTCTTCCGTCCCGCCTGTGTCGACACGAACACTAAAGCCCAGCTTCAGACTGGTAAGCTTTTTCTGCCCGCCATTAGGCACAATCTTGAAGCGATAGCTGGCTATATCACTATCATTAATCGTCTTCAGCACGTTTGGCTCATGGCTCAGGTAAGCCGCTGTCCCAGTCATGCTCGGGGCTGCTCCCACTGGAAAGCGCGGAACCAGGATGCTCTCATCATAAGGAGCAAACTGGATATGGCCGTAGATATCCTTGGCTACTGCTTTGTCGCTGGCAGCACTACGCATGAGCTTGTATTCAAGGACAAACTCTACCGGCGCTGTTCCCGCCTGCATGCTATAGATATCATTAATCCGCGATAAGAGTGTGCCGCTAGTCGACTGATAATAAAAGTAGCTTGCGGCGTTGGTTCCAAGCGCAGCATCACGAAGCTCGAGTGCGTTATTCCCATTAACTTGTACGATCTGCTGCGAGCCTCCCGTCGTGGTGTTGTCTTGCGTAAACGGGCTTATCCCTCCATTGAAATGCGTATCCATATCCGCCGCCAATAAATTGACCCGCACCCATTCTCCGCTTTCAGCTGCAACCAGCAGGGCAGGCATCGTCGTAAAAATAAGAATTAGGACCAGAAAAAAACTAATGATGCGTTTACCTTTCATCATCCTTAAACCAACCTCCATCATTTCAAATGGCAAGCCATCTGCGAGGAAAGCGCTTACGGAAAGTTGATCAGGGATGTTAAATCCCCCCTCATTCCCGGCTCTCCATCTAAGGTTGTTCCACGCGAATCGTTAACCAGGTCTGCCGCTCCTCCATAGGCTTAAGCGAAAGACAATTGCTGTGGTTGATACAGTCATGAATATCCGAGAACCAGGAGGTGGAAGGCTCCAGGGCTATCGTATAAATCTCATCATTATTGTTGGACCAGTAACGTAAACAAGGGAATGTGAGCAGGTCCCAGCTAAGCTCTAGCCTGACATTCAGACCAGGATTATAGATCGCAGCCATCCCTTCATTAAGGCTTTTGATTGGCATATAGCAGGCTTCTCCGTCTGACAGCCGCGCGTCGATCTTACGTAGGTTCTTCTTGTTGCCACCTGGAAGGATAACTGAACCAATATCTTCCTCGAACTGCGCTATTGGCGCTTCCCGGTTCTGTTCATAGCGAAGCACATTAAAAGCCACACTCCCCTCCGGCAGAATAACCTGTGCTTGCTCATCGATAAGTGCGCCTCCGAAGGCCGGGTGATGCGTCCAGATAAAGTGAATCGTATCCCTGTCCGTATTGACCACGCGTTCGACAATACGAAGCTCGCTCTCCCCTGCCGATAGCGAGATCGTTTTCTCTACCGTAAGCGGTGTGCACGGGAGAGAAAGCCTGCAGCATAGAGAAACGGTCTGCCCCTTTCCCCGTTCAATGCTGTATTCCCAGGGTACACCTGCAGATTCCCCCTCCTCCTGCTGCCCCACTTCTTCAGTACCGCTAGCGAAGGAGGCTCGGTTTGGGAGGATCTCCTGCCAGCCTCCTGCATACAATTCCGCATAGTGGAGGAGTCTGTTCTTCCTTAAATCCCGGCCAGCAAGAGGACTCAGCCCATTCCTTGTTCTCATCAATAGTTCAAGCTTTAATGGTTTATAGGTGAGTTGCCAAATGTCAGTGCCTTTGCCAACTAGGATCACGGCCTTTAGCCATTCGTTCTCCATACATACAGCTTGTATGCCATCTACGCTTATTTCCGTTGCTGTACAGGCATGATCCATGCCGTTGCTCCCTTCTCCCAGCTGGACAAGTTGAACTTAAGACGCTTACTCTTCAGAGCTCAGCGTAACTATGGGGAATATTTAGAATTCCGGTTGTTGGCAAAAGAGCAGGAGTGCGTATGAGCAGACTGTCCTCAAAGACCAGCTTCCCAGAAAGAATAAACATGCAATTGTGCATCTTTTTTTAGAAGTGACCCTTATCTGAGCCCGATTCCTGTAAAAGTGCAGCAATTCTTCCTCCTTTCCTCTGTTATGGTTCAAATAAGCCTGAAAAGCTGCACTTTTGCAGCTATTTCCTATCCCAGAGCCAGATACGCCCAAATTACTGCACTTTTGCAGCTATTTCCTATCCCAGAGCCAGATACACTTAGCTAGATCACTTCTTCCAGAACGAGCGTGCCGTAAGCCTCCAGTGTGACTCGTCTAGGGACAATAACCTGACGAAGCAAGTCCTTCCAAGTAATCATCTCTGTCATTATCGTGTCGATCTCAAGCGAAATCGGGTTGTGATTGAGCACAAACATAAACCGCTTGCCCGCAAGCTGACGAATGGTTATTTCCACGCCCTGCGGAGCATTTGGACATAGCGACGTCACTCCGGCAGTGAAACAAATATCCAGCAACAGCTCCTTGAGGAACCGATCCTCCGGATGAGTGGAAAGGTAATAGGCTTCGCCTTGACCATAGTGATTGCGTGTTACAGCCGGTTGACCCGCATAATACTCCTCCTGGTAAACCGCAACGGCCGCTGCTCCATTCAAACGGATGACCTCTGCCCACTTATCGGTTCGATAAATTCCCGAAGGGGTAGCATCGGCGGAATTCCCGTCATCCAGACGTTTAATGTGGTTAATCATATCGGGCTCGAGCGCATCCGCCTCTTCTATGATAATGCCAAACACATCAGCAAGCGGACGCAGAAATCCACCATATTCGACTACATCACAGTCATTGACCATGCCGCTGTTGTAGCTCATAACCAGCTTGCCGCCGCGCTCCGTGAAGGAACGCAGGTTTTCTGGAACACCTGCTTCAAACATGTATAACATCGGCGCAATGACAACGTCATAGCCAGATAGATCAGCAAGTGGATGAATGACGTCCAGAGGGATATTGGCTTCATACAACGGTCGGTAGAAAGCTGTCACCGTACGGCGATAATCAATGTCCTGACTTGTCTTATTCCAGTCTACAAGCCAGATCAGGGTGATATCGAACAGAATCGCCACTCGAGCCTTGATCTGAGCTTGCAGGACGCCGTCTAGTTTCTCCAGTTCATGACCGAGCTGACTGATTTCTCGAAACACCCGATTATCCGCTTCCGTGCCGTGGCTGACGAGTGAGCTGTGGTATTTCTCCACACCGCCGCGGCTTTGCCTGAATTGGAAATACATGATCGCCTCCGCTCCCCGGGCGATTGCTTGGTAGCTTTGCAGGCTCATCATGCCGGGCCGTTTGGCCGGGTTATACGGCTTCCAATTTACATTGCTCGCAGCCTGCTCCATGAGCAAGAACGGAGCCTGCTTCAAGCTGCGGAAATAATCGTGCTGAAAGGCAGCCCATACTCCATAATCGCGGAACGGCGGGTACGAATCCCAAGAAATCACATCCAGATGCGGAGCCCACTGCGGGTGCAGCTGACCGAGAAAGTCAATCGAATAGAAATTAGTGGTGATCGGGATGTCCGGTGTCACCCGAACGATCTCCTCCTTCTCGGCCAGAAAGCCTCGCAGATTGCTATCCGACATAAAACGTTGATAGTCCAGGCTTACACTCGTATGCGTCATGCCGCCAGTTGGAGGCATGATCTGCTGCCAATCCGTCTTGACCAGACTCCACTGCTGAAGCTGCCAGGCTTCGTTTAATTGTGCCAGTGTGCCATATTTGTGCTTGAGCCAGTCCCGGAATTCCCTTGCGCAATGCTCGCAATAGCAATGAAGAATGCACTCATTGTTGATGTGCCACAGCAGCAGATTGCTTCTATGCCCATAACGCTCTGCAAATACCATGGCGATGTTGCGTATTTCCTTGCTGTACAAAGGATGATTAGGACAATAGGCTTGTCGGCTCCAATGCGTAGCCCGCTCCCCATGCTCATTCACCATCAGCAGGGTAGGGTCCTTCTGAAACATCCACGAGGGTGGAGCCGCCGTTGGGGTAGCTAGGACAACTCCAATTCCGCTCTGCTCCAACAAATCAAATACATAATCCAGCTTGTTGAAGTCATAGCAGTCCTCCGCAGGCTGAATCATCCCCCAGCCGAACACATTCAGCGTAACCACATTGATGCTGGCTTGCTTCATTAAGCTTACATCCCGTTGGATCACCTCCTTCGGCCATTGCTCAGGATTATAATCGGCCCCATACATGACCCGGGACCAGCGCTTCTTACCCTCCATCCAGTGGTCTCCTCTCTCCAACTTTTTTCCAATTCTTCTTCAACTCTTCTTCAACTTCCCCTCAACTTCTTTTCAACCTCTCTTCAGCCTCTTTCTAGCCTCTCTCTAATGAAGTGAAGATGCTCGGCTTAATCAGCCGAACATCCCGCACTTATCCATTTAAATCATTGGCTTTACTTCTTCAGGAACTCATCGATTTGCTTTTGCAGCTCGATCTGGATCTTCTTCAAATAGTCTCCACCCTCGGACTTCAGCTTGTTCCAGGTTTCTGTTGGGTCCATGACGCCGTTAAATAATGCGGTATAGTACTTATCCTCGATGGCATTGTACAAAGAAACTTCATTGGCTACAGGCTCTGGGTTAAAGGAGAATCCTGTCAGTACGCTGGTAATCAAGTTGTCTGCATTGGCGTTGAATTTGAAATGCTCAATGGATACTGGATCAAAGCCGGCATTCAAGCGATCATCGGTTGGATTCCAGATCCAAGCATAAGGGAAGAACGAGTATTTGCTATCAGGGAGCGACTTGTATTGATCGTCTCCGATGGCTTCATAATTTCTTCCTTCAATCCCGTAAGCCAGCAAATCATAGTTCTCCTTCTGTGCTGTCCAGTTGAGGAACATCATCGCGCGTTCCTTTTTCTTGCTTACCTTGGGAATGGCTTGGAAGTTAGCTTGCTTGAAGTTCGTTGTTACCTTACCTTTTTCCAGTGGTATGAAGGTGACGGCCTCTACCTCTGCTCCAGGCACGTTTTTAGGGATGGAAGTCGTCAAATTGGAAGGTACACCAAACTCGTTTGTTGCATAGATGGCAACGTTCCCCGATTCAAATATGGTCATGGAATCCTTGATGGCCAGCACATCCGGATGCATCAGGCCGTCCGTATACAGCTTGCGAGCATCTTCAATCCAGGACCAAACCACAGGATCCATTTCATCAAACAGGTTATATACCTTGCCATCATTGTTTTTATAATGCAAGACAATGCTTTGTCCTAAAGCATCGGTTCGGAGGATCTCGGGATCAAAGG
>JAIMBU010000013.1 GCA_023511325.1 Gorillibacterium sp. | reverse complement strand
GCGTGGAGTTGGCAATATTCAGACTAAAGACAGGTGAAATCCGTATCATCGAGAATGAATGTCCACAAGGTGGTGGGAAATTGAGCGATGGAATCGTTTGCGATCGCTTTGTCTTTAGTCCCATTCACGACTACAAAATAAATTTAGACGATGGTAGAGTTGATTCCCCTGACTCAGGGCAGCTCCGCGTTTATTCAGCAGAGGTGGATAGATTAAGCGGAATGCTAGTTGTGCTGGTGGAGGAATCTGTTGAAGCGATTAAGCACCCCAGCCTTGAAACCGTTAAACCACAACGAATTGAGTGGGCTTCCTAAATTCTATGTTTGAAACGGTTAGCTTCATTTGCCTTTAACTGCTTCCAAAGCAACACTAACGAAGGCTTCAACCGCTTTTGACTGATAGCGACCCTTACGGTATGCAATAACGAGGGTGCGATAGGGCTTTCCCTTTAGATTTAAATAAACTGGAGTAAAAGGTCCCGAGGAGTCCTTAGCGATCATTGAAGGGATAAATCCTATCCCCATTCCAGCAGCTACTAGAGATTGAACGGTAACGATATTGCTGCTCTCGAACACGATGTTGGGTTCGAAGCCTGCATTTCGACATAGCTCCATGCTGATCTGGCGGAAGCCCTGCCCCATTTTTAACAAGATGAAGGGTTCATCCTTAAGCTCGGAAATATCGATATCTCGTTTGCCATGTGCATCTGCCAAAACGTGATTTTCTGGGACAGCTAGCCAAAGCTCTTCATGAATCAGTGGGGTATAATCTAGGGAAGGCTCCTCAATAGGAAGGGTCAGCAGACTGATGTCTGTCGTTCCGTGAGAGGTGAATTTCTCAAGTCGTGCGGTGTTATCCTCAACCAATGTCAGCTCAATTCCCGGATAACGTTCATGGAAAGCAGGTAAAACAAGAGGGAGAATATGCGTTCCCGTATTAGGTAGGCTGCCAACAACAAGGCGGCCTTTTTTCATTTGAGAAAAATCCTCCATTTCCCGCTGAAGCTGACTGGTGTGATCCAGGATAAATTGGGCCTTATCCACAAACACAGATCCTGCGTGTGTTAATTCGACTGAATTCGTATTTCTTTGGAAAAGCAGGACACCGAGCTCCTTCTCCAATTTGGCAAGCTGCTGACTGAGAGAAGGTTGAGCAATGTGCAACTTTTCTGCTGCTCGTGAGAAGTTTTTCTCAACCGCAATTTTTACGGCATACTGCAATTGGCGCAGTTCCATGTCGTCACCTCCTATTAGTTTTACCTATCAATATTATAGACATTATATCTTAGACCAATGACAGAATAAATGGTAACTTTCAAAGCTACTCCCTAGAGCCACCCCCCCCCGAATGCCCAACATCAACCCAACCCCCAAAGGGCCCAACATTAACCCCCAACCTCCCAAGGGCCCGACATTAACCCAACCCCCCAAGAGCCCCACATTCAACCTTTCCGTTTTTTGCCTAAAAAAAAGCCCTTCATGGTATTGTCGATAAGGTCTTGCGTCCATCCAATGTAATTAAGCGTGTCGGACTGCTCCCGATGGTTGAATATCATCATCAAAATGGATATGTCCCGATGTGCAGCATAGTGGTGATAGCCAAATGTTTTACGGAGCGTATGAGTTCCAACATGCTGCAAGCCGACAGATTCACCTGCCTGACGCAAAAGCTTATACGCCCAATGTCTGCTAATCGGTAAGTGTCCATATCGATTATTCGGAAAGAGAAAGTCGTCCACATGTTTACCTTTTATGTAATCATCGATTATTGCACGCAGCTGATCATTAACAAAAAACCGTCGCACCTTACCCGTTTTAAGCTCACGAGTTAATACATGTTGTCCGCTTTGCACGTCCCGAACGGTCAACCAAAGCAAGTCTGATACACGTAAGCCCGAATTGATGCCCATGAGGTATAAAAATTCATCCCTTAGATTTCGCGCAGCGAGATAGCTTTGAACAGCAAGCAGCGTCTCAATGTCACGAATCGGCTGAATGTCGTAGCCCACCGTTGGCCCATCGGGAGTATTTCGTTTACGTGTTGGCCGAGGTCGTTTCTGCGATCCTCGTTTGGCATAGTACAAATCAAGACCTCCATTTTTCGTGCGTCAGATCCAAGAGACCAAAACGCTCGTGTGCCCACTTTTTGGTTTTTGCACCCCCCCTATTAGTAGGGAGGGGGGGTTGACGCGAGTCCACGCTGCGCCTACGTTTCTTGCCCTTTTAAACCGTTCAAAACTGACCTTCATTGACTTTTAAAAACAAGCATGATTGCCAATACCATAAGTTCAACCCATGCGACCAGCGTTACCACCAATAAAGCGATCTTCACCCTTCGAAACCAGCGATCAAGCCACATCGGAACTCCTCCTAATTGACCACATTGCTTAACCTAAACCGGACGTTGGGTACGATCATCCAGATAGTAAACTGGAGCTTCGTTGTAATAGCCACATTCGCCACAAGATTCATAAAAGTACCAGCAGCCAAGCGATTTAACCCATTCCCATTCCCGTTCAATTTCATGTTTCTTACAATCAGAAGCCATTCAGTCAACCTCCAAAGAGTCTTGTCCGACCTTGCGGACAGCGCACAACGCACATTAGATTTATTACGACATCCGTGTTCCATTAAACGATTTGGTCCCGAAGGTGAAGGGGGAAAGGCTTACTTTTTGTTAGCACGGTGTTGCTGGCGAAAATAATCTGCGTAGGTCTTATACTCACCGTTTTGAATGAGGTGATCTATTTCAGCCCATTCAATATCCGGAAGTGTGATGCTCACAGGTTTCTTTGTGCCTAGCGACGGTCTGCCAGCACCTTCTCGTGCACCACCACGCAACGACAAACTCATTTGGCCTTCGTTTTCGACTACCTTTTTCATACGTTCCATTTTTAAACGCTCCTCTGACTTTGATTTAGGTTTCCCTTCATCATTCGTCAAAGGTATTAAGGTTTCCTTTTTCAATTCATGAACGGTACCTTCATTGTCAGCATCCAAAATTTGATTTAGGCATTCATCTTGTTCAATTTCGCTTAAGCGAAACTTTGTATATTCGTCCTGAACAAATTTCCAGACAAGTTGCACACCTTCCATACGTTTATCAAAGGTTTCCTTTTTCAAACGGTTATGAGATTTTACAAGCTTATCAACTTCAGATGAAAGTAAATCAACAGTAGAACCACGAGTAGAGGAAGAATAATTAAGGAATGCCTGCTGATTTGACTTAACAATAGCTAAACCCTTCCTGATCAAATCCAACTCATTATTTATTTCGATCATTTCAAAACCTCCGATTGAAATAGACTACCTAAATCAAATGTATCATAAGATATTGAATTTGGCAATCTTTTTCAATTGAGAATTTAAGAATAAAAGGGAGCAGGACTCCCCTAAGAGAGTCCTAATCTAATATGATGCCGTAATCCTTAATAACACGTGCGCGCAGCTGCTCATTATCCTTCCTGATCCGAGCAGCCGTCATCGTATCTCGACGCTGGAGAGCCAAAGAAATCTGAGCCTTATTGAATACATACTTTCGTTTGGCCAAATAAACCGGATGAGTAGTGAGGTAGAGATTGCCCATCATACGTTTTTGAGATAATCTTGCCGCTCAACATTTTCGGCAAAGGTATCATAGTTTTTATAGACTTCGGAACTTAAGATCGTAAAGCCACTACCATACTTTTGCTTGCTACTTGTCTCAATACATCGATACGTGATAAATGGTCCGAATTTGGTAATCTGATTCTCGTATTGTGTGACCCGTCTGAGAGGGACAGCAATGTCCTTCAAGTTCTGAGCCGTGTACCAAATATCAATCCCTGCATGCCTATGTTGTCTCCAGTGCGCCATAACCTCGAACGGTATCGCCTTCCACGCTCCGGCCGGAGCGATCAGCCCAGCTTCATCTAGCAGGACAATCGGTATCTTTTCGCCTTTGATGCGTTTAATCACGAACAATTCTTCCATTTTGGTATACGGAATAGCACCCTTCAGCGGAAAGTTGGCGAATACCCTATGCCCCTTCTTCATCAACTTCAAGGCTCTCTTGGTCATGAGGTACGTCTTGCCGCATCCCGGCATCCCGGTGAATGCTTCGATCACGTTTCATCGCCTCCTTACCTATTTTGGCGTCTTGCCGTTGCCACTTCGCGTAATCATCCATATCCTGCTGGACACCTGCTTGCTGAGCCATCAACCGAGAGATCCGCCTAGCGAGCATAATGTCGCGCAGCTCACCGTACTTAAGCCCCAGCCAAAAGAAAGTAAAGCCAATCACGATATACCCCATTATCCTGCTCCTCTTATCAAATTGATCACCCGACAAATCCAGTAGTAAGCAGCCAGCGCCAATTGCACCGTGATAAAGAGCGACCCGATTTGCAAGGCTGCATCGACAGGCAAAATGATATTTGCCTTTTGGTAGTAGGTCTGGAGAAGTTGAATGTCCGCAGCTAAATTATGTGACCAACTAAAGCCGCCCAGAACAGTTCCCATATTTTGTAAAATCCACGTCACACCATGCAGCATAAAGTCCATCTGATCACCTACGCTTTCAATGCCGGAGTAAACCGGACAACTAACCAAATGGCAAGCGAGATCCACATAACCGCAACCGCAATCTTACGTAGTAAACCCAGCCACATAAACTTGTCCAACTGTTCCTGAGTAAAAAAATAGTAATAATGAAAACTACCATCTGGATTTAGATGCAACGGTATCTTCATAGTCAGCGCCGTAGCTGTACCACCCTCGACGCTAGGTAGATCTGTACCTGTCTTGCCACCCGTCCACGTGTGTTCCCCGTCATCGACAACAGCCGGAGCCTGCATGCCAGACTGAGAGTTATCTATCGCCCCTTGAAGGTCTGTGCCTGCCTGATTAGCAGATCCTGCTCCCAAGGAATCCTTTAGATCATTAACAGCATCCGCAAGATCATCCATAGCGCCCTCTGAAGGTGTTGCTAACCCTTCAAGCGCATCTTGCATACTTTGATTCGTCGAACGGATGACGTCCGACAGACCATCAAACAGGCTCTTAAAATCGCTAAACATTTCCGGCCAGTTAATGATATACGCCGTGATTGGTGGCGTACTAACCAAAGTGTTAGAGGCAGAACTGGTTTCTCCTGTGACCGGATTATATTGTGTAATGTAAAACCAAACAGACTGTCCATTTTCGAAATATTTACTAATGTGATAACCTTCGGAAACATCCGCGATCCAAACGTCATGAGCATCGAAACTACCATGCTTATCATAGGTCGTGATATAAAGTGTGATCATATTGCCGGGCACTACATCACTAAAAGTGACATCGATTTCACCAGTTCGCCAACTTGAGACCTCCAAATGGGGAGTAGGGACAGCCGCATAAGTTAAACTTGGCATCACGATTAGAGTAAGTAGCAAAATGGCAAGTGCAGCGCTTGGCATTCGCCAGGCGCGCTTGCACTTGCCATTTGTTTTTTTTACTTGGATTTGTTGAGCCATTTTTTAAATGCGCCCCATGCCCAAGCACCGAGAATCATGACTGCACCCAGCGCCACAGCGCCCCCAATGATCAATAGCCCAATCGTACCTGCCTTACCAAACACATCAAGCATTTTCTGAAACACGGCATCCGATGTCGGGATAACCGGTTCGGTCAGTGGATCTGCAAATGCACTTGTCGCCAAAGTAAGTGCTACTACCATCATAAGTGCCATTGTTGCCGTTACCTTTTTGTTTATTAACGCTTTAATCAATCTAATCACTCCTATTTCGATTTGTTTAGCCACTTTTTAAAGGCTGACCATGCCCACATTGCAAGTAACATAATTGCTCCAAGCCCTACAGCCCCTGCAATAATCAAGAGACCGATAAATCCTGCCTTACGAAACACATCTAAAATCTTTTGGAATGCCGAATCGCTAGACGGCATGTTAGGAGGGACCAACACTTTATCCGTGCCTGTATTAACTGACTTAATGGCAACCAAATGATTAACATCGGTAACCTTAACCTCATAAACGGTTTGTGCAGCCAACCCCGTAATTACGTATTGATCATCATCAACCGTAGCTTGTCCACCGTCCCAAACCAATTTATAGGGTTTAGAACCACCCGTGATATGTACGACGATACTATCCTTATTGCCCTGCAACGATAGCGCCAAAGGTTTAGGCGTTGCTGTCGGTGTTGGCACTGGTGTCGGCGTTGGTGTCGGTGTTGCTGTTGGTGTTGCTGTTGGTGTCGGTGTTGGTGTTGGTGTTACTGTCGGTGTTGGTGTTACTGTCGGTGTTGGTGTCGATGGAGATAAGGGATCGCTATACTTTATTGCCCCGTCGTCAGCATTATATCTAGTGCCAGTACCATTAACACCAGTCCATACAGTAACAGATAATATTGACGTTCCAGCAACAAGCACGACCTTCAAATATTTCACATTTGTCGAATTAATACTGAACGATGACCAAACATTAATATTACTTAGTAGATGAGTCTCAACCCCGGCACTATTGTAGACATATACATCCGATATAGCTGCACCTGTACCATTTATCTGTAGATGTTTTAAATTAGCAGAGACTGGCAGCACATAGTAAAAACTAATCGGACCATTAATAGGTGTCATAACATCCACCGCAAATGCCTTACTGATCGGCATTAGTAAAACAAAGCTAATCATCAAAATCCAAATCTTCCGCACCCATACCCCCCCTCAACGTCGCATAGTCTTTTCGAGCAGTCCAGCGACGAAGCCTGCAATTAGGAAGATCACCAGATAATCGTAATACGTCATTCGTCGTCGCCTCGATCCGAACCGATGGTACTAAACAGCCAATCCTTGAAAGCTCCGTAACAACTGGAAAAAAGAGCCATAAGGAGTAAAACCTCAACCAGTGGAGGCATATTATCTTCGCCCCTTTGCAACAAGATAGCCCACCAAGAAAAGCAGCAGACAGGTGATCAGCATGAGGCTTGTCGTGCTTGTCTGATAATAATCAGCCATGCTATCCAATCTTTGTAAAATCATTGATTCCGTCCCCACGGTAGGCGATGGGGAAGGGGAGGGAATTGGTTCCATTAGCCCACGAACTCAACGGGCGAGATAAAGGTGAATCCCGTCACCTTCAGACTGGGTTTCTTTCCCGACATTTTGATGTTCATTTCGGCATCATAGATACCAGGTATTGCCGTGATTTGGTCGTAGTAGGCAAGAGGCATGTTTGCGACTGTAGGTACATAGCCCTGAGCGTCCTTTTCTTCCTGCGGATTAACTTCGACATAATGCACCTTGCTGCCCTCGATGATTTCCCCAGTCGTTTGATCTGGGAAACTATACCGACCAATCCCCAACACAATAACCCTTGCTTTCAATCCATCTGACATTCTGATCACTCCTTTTGATTTGGGTTGCCTTACTTTATATGATCACGTGTTTTCACGTGGTTCACAAAAATTTCACATTTTGACTTTAGGCAATAAAGGCAAAAAAGCATTGCATATAGTCCGCATAAAATTATGTATATTTATACATTTTAAATACAACTTTATACAAACAAAAAACGCCTGCCAGTTGGCAGACGTCAATAATGCGAACATACGTTTGGTTGATAGTAACTATGATAACCATTAATATGTATGTAACGAGATACCCGAAAGCATCGGATATCTCATTAGGGAAAGCTACTGGCGTCTGCCAAGAGTACAGTAGCTTTTCCCGATATTTAATTACTCACTAAAGTCTATGATAGCTTAGTAGGCTTATTTTTACAATGATTATTTTGTTAACTATTGTCATAAAACTGGGTTTTGTGTACTACCTATATAGTTCTGAAGAAGGAGACGTTCCTGCGTCTCTTTTTTCGTTTGCTTCATCATATAATTTCCTGAAGATATCAACCGTTGTGATCTGCTCCGGTTCCTTTGGACGCTCCTCTGGTTTCGGCTCCGGTCTGTAGACCTTTGCAAGATCCTCAGCATCCATCTGAGCCATCCATTTAGCTGTCTCGCCCCGTAAAAAGGATAGAGTATCGATTTCGCTCTCAGGATCTATGAGAGCCATTTTACGTTCGACAACTTCCAAAAAAGTTTTATCTGCGGTGAGCTCGTACTCTTTCATTTTGGCGACCAAATCAGCAAGGAGACTTCCATCCTCCAGATCACCCCCAAGCCGTGCAGCATAGCTGCTCAGGTAACCTCGTATCGCAGGGATGAGTAAATCTACCGTTGGCAGCGTACGTTGCTTAAATCGACTTAGATGCTCATTACATTCATAAAAGCTAGCCAATCCACTCCACCATGGATCAATCGTCCAACGAGTCCGCCGATCATCGTCCGGTATCCGGTACGTTGCCCACTCATTGGTCAGGTAATACCAAATCGTTGGCATTCGATCAATTACGTCTTCTGCCGTATCTAGCCTCTGTCTGCCTGCTTTGAAGTCACTGAAAAATTCTCGGTCGACTTGGAACTCAATATTCCACACCTTTTTGATGTCGAGTCCGGCAGCTAGCCAAATTGCTTTAAACCATGATTTTTTCGTTGCCCTTGCTTCCAAGCTTTTGTTATAGCAACGCAGATACAATTGCTGAGATCGTCGCGATCCGAGGTTAACCCCTGTGATAATCCTGTGCGCCCTGCGCGTATCATCGACGGTAAAGCGTCCCACAAAGCGATCTGCACAAAAGCCATAGGGTATATCATCCGTGTGATAACAAAGATCAATACGATTAATCTTGCTCGTTAGATACTTGCCGTTGAGTACGTCCTGCAGCCAGTCCATCACCAACTTATACTTATCGATGAGGCGCGTCATCCCATAAATTGATGACCAGAGAAATTGGCTCTTTAGATGAAGAAACACGGGGAACATATCGTCTTTGCTACTCCTAAACCTCGCGAGCCTAATCTCCATATCCTCATTGTGCAACAAGTAATAATACGATCGACTCCCATGGTTCAGCACTTCGAACTTCCACATTCCCAAATCGATCATCCCCGAGCCATCTTGTTTGGCTCTTTGCTCATCCAGCCGACCGAACAACGAGTGCAGAGGTAAATTTAGTTCTACATCAAAGGTTTCACGTTTACCTCCCGAGTCCAAGAATGCTCCATTGTACCCCTCGAAATCTGCCGTAAAACTCAGCCAGTCACAGTTGTATATCCCCATATAGCCATCTCCTATAGCATCGATAGTTTTTATGTCTTAGCTTCATATAAGAATAAATGGTAATCTACAATGAGAGCATATGAGAAATTATTATCGGTAAGAGGTGAGCGGATATGGCCAAGACACTATATGAGAAGATATGGGAAAATCATGTGATTTACCAAGAGGAAGGCAAGCCAAGTATCCTCTACATTGATCTGCATTTGGTTCATGAGGTAACGTCTCCACAAGCTTTTGAAGGCTTACGACTTGCCGGACGCAAGGTGCGCAGACCTAACCGTACATTTGCCACAATGGATCATAATATTCCGACGAAGGATCGGTTCAATATTAAGGACCCGATCTCCCTTCAGCAGATCAACACACTGGATAAGAATTGCGAAGAATTTGGTGTGAAGTTATTTGGTATGAATAGCGTCGAACAGGGTGTCGTTCATGTTATGGGTCCCGAGCAGGGGCTTACTCAGCCGGGTTATACGATTGTCTGTGGCGATAGCCACACGGCAACGCATGGTGCGTTTGGTGCGCTGGCCTTCGGCGTGGGAACAAGTGAGGTCGAGCATGTACTGGCTACGCAGTGCTTGCAGCAAGAGAAGTCGAAGACGATGGAAGTCCGGATAAGCGGCAAGCGCCGTGCAGGTGTGACGGCCAAGGATTTAATCCTCGGAATAATCGCTGAGCATGGTACAGACTTTGGCACGGGGTATGTTATTGAATATACAGGAGAAGCCATTGTTGATTTGACAATGGAAGAACGAATGACCGTTTGTAATATGTCGATTGAAGCAGGTGCACGGGCTGGACTCATTGCTCCAGATGAAACGACCTTTAATTACTTGCGGGGTCGGAACTACGTTTCCAAGGGTGAAGCCTTCGATGCAGATGTAGAGGTTTGGAAGACATTTGTAACGGACGAGGGTGCTGGCTTTGATCAGATTGTTCATTTTAACGCTAACTCTCTTGTTCCTCAGGTGACCTGGGGTACAAGTCCAGGGATGGGAATAGGAATTGATGGTTTTGTTCCAGATCCGAAGAACTTTACGACGGAGAATGCACGTAAAGCTGCGGAGAAGGCACTGGAATACATGGGTATCTCTCCAGGTACTCCCATGACAGAGCTAAAGCTGGATGTGGTTTTCATTGGTTCTTGCACCAATGGACGGATCGAAGACCTTCGGGCAGCAGCTGCGGTAGCTAAAGGCTACAAAGTAGATCCGGCTGTTCAGGCAATTGTTGTACCAGGCTCAGGTTTGGTCAAGATTCAAGCTGAGCTGGAAGGACTGGATCAGATTTTTACAGCGGCCGGTTTTGAATGGCGTGATGCGGGCTGTAGCATGTGTTTAGCGATGAATCCTGATTATCTCACTCCAGGACAACGGTGTGCTTCTACCTCCAACCGTAACTTTGAAGGCCGTCAAGGACGTGGTGGACGGACACATCTTGTCTCACCGGAGATGGCAGCTGCAGCAGCTGTTAAAGGGCATTTCGTTGATGTCCGGAAATGGCAGTTCCACTAATAGAGGGGAGTGAAGCATACGATGGATTCTTTTAAAACACATACCGGACTGGTTGTACCAGTAGATCGGGTCAATGTAGATACAGATGCAATTATTCCGAAGCAATTTCTGAAGCGAATTGAACGAACTGGCTTTGGGCAATTCCTTTTCTTTGAATGGAGATGGGATGCCGAGGGAAAGGAAATCCCAGAATTCACCCTCAATCAACCACGTTACGAAGGGGCCTCTGTTCTGCTAAGTCGTGCTAATTTTGGTTGCGGCTCCTCGCGAGAGCACGCTCCTTGGGCAATCATGGACTTTGGCTTTAAGGTGGTCATCGCACCTTCGTATGCGGATATTTTCTATAATAACTGCTTTAAGAATGGAATCCTTCCTATTCGCTTGTCAGAGGAAGAGGTTGATGAGCTTTTCAAGCGGGCAGAAGAGAATGAGGGTTATCAATTAACAGTTGATCTAAACAATAAAATCATCTCGGATGAGCGTGGCTTGAAGATCGATTTTGAACTAAATGAGCATCGTCGACAATTCTTACTTCTTGGACTAGATGATATTGGGCTCACGCTACAACATGCCGACGCCATAGCTGAGTACGAGGCTAGGCATTAACAAGATTATCTGCCTATATGCCCGTTCAATAAACAGACCACTGTGCTCATTTTTAAGAGCATGCTGGTTTGTTTTTTTAATGTTAGGGAGGATAGTTCTTCCCTTATACTGCTTTACAATAAACACATGGTACTGAGGTACATGTGTTTATTCTTGGTTATCGCTAATAGGCTGAATACATGCTCAATTTGTCGAAACATAAATATGACAAGAAAGGAGATTTGACGCAACCTTTTACCAAATTCTGCGTCTATTTGATGAGAATCTATATTCATACCAGAGGTGGAAGATGAAAAAGCTCGTATGGTGCCTGCTGTCGCTACTCCTTATTCTGACATTTCTTCCTCAAGTGTCATACGCTGCTACGAATACCAGTACCAACGTATCTCTGGTCTTAAACGGTATTACGCTCTTACCGGATGTGCCTGCGCAAAAGGTCGATGGGTATGTTATGGTTCCATTGCGGATTATCTCGCAAAATTTTGGCGCTAGTGTTGCTTTCAGTCCAGCAGAACAGAAAGTTACGGTTACGAAGGAAGGCACGATAATTGAGCTTTTTGTCAATAAGAAGACGGCCTTGATTAACTCTCAATCCGTTATACTTGATGCTGCTCCGATACTGATCTCGGGAAGAGCACTTGTTCCGGCGCGGTTTGTAGCCAACCAAATGGGGATCGACGTAAAGTGGATTCAGAAGACACAGACTGTCATTTTATCTGGAAGCGTATTGGCATCACCGGAGCAACCAACAGCTACCCCGACTCCAGAAGCGACACCGACACCTAGTCCGACACCAACAGCTACACCTAGTCCTACTCCGACAGATGTAGTAGTGGAAACACCAGGAGTGACTGTGCTGCCTGAGGCACCGCCTTCAGCTATGCTTGATCCGAACGGGGAGTCAGGCACATTACCTGAGGGGACAAGCCCAAACTCTAACCAAGAGTTAAACCTGCCACATCTGACAGGTATTACTGTCGTCAATAATCTTGTGACAGTTACAGGTGACGCTCCATTTGCACCTAAGGTATCTTATGTAGCCAATCCCAACCCTCAGCGAATCGTTCTAGATATAACGGGTATGACCTTTAGTGACCAGTTTCCGAAGCCAACAACAAGTCAAGAAGGTTTGATTGTAGTAGATCATCCAACGATACAACAAATCCGTTACTCACTGTTTGATCCTGCAACGCAGAAGATTCGTGTTGTTATTGATCTAAAAGCAAATTCTGGCTTCAAGATAATTCAAGATGGTTCAACCAGCACGTTTATTCTAGAACTAACCGAATACAAACTTAAGATTGTCATTGATGCTGGTCATGGCGATAGTGATCCAGGGGCAATTTCAATCACTAATCGTAAGGAGAAAGACTTCAATCTGGCAGTTGCCTTAAAAGTCAAAGCTTTGCTCGATCAATTAGCACCGGTTGAAGCTTATTTGACTCGAAGTGATGACACCTTCGTCACTCTTGATGGAAGAGCAGAATTCGCTAATAACTTAAGTGCGGACGCGTTCATTTCCATACACGGCAATTACTTCACCAAGACCAGTGTAGGCACGGAATCGTATTACTG
>JAIMBU010000126.1 GCA_023511325.1 Gorillibacterium sp. | reverse complement strand
CATGAACAGGTGCGCGTGTGGCCAAATGGATGGCGGATTGCTTCGTTGTAGAGTATAACGGGTAATCATAGAGCAACCGTACCGGATAAAATATAAATATATATATTAATCAACGGAGTAATTGGGGAGGCAACAAGATGAAGTGGATTGAAGTCAATCATTCCAACCCGCTACGTGGCAGCGTAAAAATTCCGGGCTCGAAGAATAGCTCGCTTGCTCTTTTAGTTGCGGCTTGCATGGCAGAAGGCCAAGTTTGTTTAAAAGGAATACCAAATATCTTGGATTTTCGATTTATCCAAGAAATTGTATCAGGACTAGGCATCGCCATGGATCGTGACGCTACCGGAGATGTAATTGTTAACTCGTCGCAGCTCCACTCCAGCGACCTTAACCGTGAGATGACCTCTTCCTATCGAGCATCCTATTATTTTGTTGGTGCGCTGCTACCCAAGATGGGTCGAGTAACGATCGGTTATCCAGGTGGTGACAATTTTGTTTCGCGTCCTATTGACCAGCATGTTAAAGCACTGGAAGCATTAGGAGCGAAGTTTACCTTTTGCGAGGGATACTACACAGTCGAGGCCAAGAAGCTTCATGGCGCTGTGATTTATTTTGATATGGTGACGATGGGTGCAACCATCAATGCCATGCTAGCCGCTTCAATGGCAGAGGGCGTAACGGAACTACGCAATGCTGCAAAGGATCCGGAAGTAGTGGATACAGCTAATCTGTTGATTCAGATGGGGGCCCGAATTCACGGTGCGGGAACGGATACCATTCGAATTGAGGGAGTTAGTCATTTAGATGGCATCGAATATACGGCAATCCCAGACCGTTTGATCGCAGGCGCCTTCTTAATGGCTGCCGGAGTGACGAAAGGAATAGTCACAGTTGAAGATGTGATTCCCGAGCACCTGGGGAGCGCTATCTCAAAGCTAAGAGAAATCGGCATGGAGATCGAAGTGACGGATAACTGCATTACCGCGTATGGTGACGTCAAGCTACATGCCTCACGTGTAAGGACGGGAATGTACCCCGCTTTTGCAACCGACCTTCAACAACCGATAACTGCACTTTTACTAATGGCGCAAGGCCGCAGTATTGTCACCGAGAAGGTGTACACAGAACGGTTTAATCATGTCCCTCAGTTGAAGCGAATGGGAGCTCATATTGATGTTCGCCGGGGTTCAGCTTTTATTCAAGGAGGCACTCCGCTGACGGGTAGTCATGTACATGCCTCAGATGTGCGTGCGGGAACTTGTTTAATCATGGCTGGTCTAATTGCCGAGGGGACTACTCGCATAACAGGAATTGAACATATTGAACGTGGCTATGAGAATGTCATCGGTCTTTTTCGCGAGCTTGGTGCCTGCTTGAGCTATAGTGAGGATTCCATCCTGAAGAAACCAGTTGCTATTGCATCGGGTATCCTGTAACAATCAACGAGAGAAATTCATTCCTTTTGCATAGTATTGCTGAAATGAATAGTATTGGTGAAGGCTGGCGCAAGCTGGTCTTTTCTCTCTATGTCCGAATGTCAGAATTTAAGGTTAATTCTGATTCCGCATCGATAAATGCACGACGCCAAAGGACGACGCTAGGCGATTGTTCTTGATAGGTATAGACGACAGTTATTTGGTTAACCCTGCAAATGGAAGCACGTGAGAGGGGATTCCAATGACAACGCTTAACCTTAACGCCATTCTTCCTGCGTCTACTGAGGAAAAATGGATCGCATGGCAGATGAAGAATGTAGTTATATTCCATGATGGCTTGGAATGGGAATGGCATGAGAGAGGAAGAGATGCAGCTCATGCTTTATACTCTTGTACGAAGAGTATTTTATCGGCGCTCATTGGTATTGCGATTGAGCAGGGGCAACTGGCAGGTGTAGAGCTGCCTTTATCTAGCTTTTTCCCTAGAATCATCGATGATCTGGATGAACGGAAGCGCTTGATTACGATAAAACATCTGCTTACGATGACTTCCGGCATCGACTGGCCTGATTTTGACAAGCCCTATTGGCAGATGCGCAAGACAGCAGACTGGATCGATTACATTCTCCGCAGGCCAATGGCTCATGAACCGGGCAGTACGTTTAGCTACAACTCCGGAGGATCCCATCTATTAGCTGCGATCCTGACTCAAGTGAGTGCAACGGATCTTCTCGATTACGCTCGGAATAATCTTTTTGCAAAAGTCGGGATTAGCTCCCCAGCATGGAAAAGTAATCAGGGAATTTGCGAAGGTGGAGCAGACCTGTTTATGAATGCGAAGAATCTAGCGAGAATGGGGCTTTTGTATCTGCAAGAAGGGGTATGGCTTGGGGAGAGGGTGCTTTCACAGTCTTGGATCAGGGAATCGACAAAAATACGTACCAAAGGCTTGACCCACTATGAACCAAAAATATATGGACAATACGGTTATCATTGGTGGATATCGCCTAAGGAAGACAATGGGTATGTTGATTATTTCTTCGCGTTTGGCTATGGCGGGCAATATTTGTTTGTTGTTCCCAAGCTTAATATCGTCGTTGTGATCCGCAAAGGATTGGCAGGGCGGAATCATGCGATCCTATCGCGCGAGCTGTTTCATCACGAGATCTTAAAGACATTCATGTAGTTGGTTTAAATAGTTTCCCGGGAAAGCGCAGGTTCTGACAAACTCCGCTGCGTGGGCTCGAAATCTGTAGTCTGTACTTGTCCCTCTGGACCTTAAATATCGTAATTCTTAAAATCAAACGCTGTGGCTCCTGCCACCATTCAGCTCCCGAGCTATTTCCATTCCCAGCATAGTGACAGCTAACGAGAAAACGCCTTGACCATGAGCGATAAAATAAATGGCCGCTATCAACATAACAGCAATAAAACCAAGCTTCCATTTACGTATCCGCTTTTCTTTACGATGATCAGCCGCAAGCAGCAGAAGCTCGTAATAATCACGGATAAGGAAGGTTCCCTTATCAACATACTCAGAGGTTCTAACCTCCGAGACAAGGATCTTGTAATGTTGTCCTACTTCTTGGAGCAGGTCAATCGTCTCTGTGGGGAATTCCCGCAACTGCTTTAGCTTGATGAGAGCATGAATCGGTAAGGTTTCCCCATATTTATCTATGTACATAGCTTTAAGTTGCTCCGTGAATTGCTGCTCGGTCGGACGTTTCATCCAAGCCATACCTCCCATGGAAAAATCGATTATTTAAGTCTCGTAACTGCAATTCGTACATCTAATTGGCTATTTTCAGCCTCATGGAGGAATTTAACTGCATTTCCTACATCTATTCCAGCGCTTTTAGCCGTATTTGATGAACCGAGGGGAAATAGATGTACTTTTTACAGTTGCTCAAGGGAAAAAGGGATATTCCGATAATCTAAATGCAGGTTTTACAGTTACCTATAGAATCAGTCATGAAGACGCTGAAAAGAAAGGACTTGGCCATTTTTACCAGAAGCACTCTATGAGGCGGCAAAACATTATACCTGGGCTCAAACCCACAATTCATCGACAGTCTCAATTTAAGTCTTTAGTAAGTCATTATAAATCAATAAGAGAATCCCAACAACAAGAAAAAGGAGCCTAATGGCTCCTTTTTCTTGTTGGAACGATCAAAACGAATAAGACTAGAGAATTGGACGTCGAGTTCAGACGTTCCTGAGTAATGGCATCCACCAACTTGTTTTATAACATTAAATATGATCAATGTTCATCCATGGGCTTAATAAATTACATCATCTCAGCTACTCGATATACATTATTCGCTACCCGTTGCACTAAGCATAATATCTTGTTGCATAGCGAACTGATTGTAGTAAAGATTGGCATAGACGCCCTTGCTTCGCAGCAATTCCTCATGTGTGCCTTGCTCAGCGATCGCTCCATCTTGAATGACCAGAATGACGTCCGCACTGCGGATCGTAGACAGACGGTGCGCAATAATGAAAGAGGTGCGCCCCTCAAGCAGAGTATCCAGCGCTTCTTGAATGTGCTGCTCGGTTTCAGTATCCACACTTGAAGTGGCTTCATCCAGGATAAGAATCTGTGGGTTAGCCAGCAGGACGCGGCCAAATGCCAGCAGCTGTCGCTGTCCAACTGAAAGCTTGGAGCCACGTTCCTCTACCTGGGTTTGATAACCCTCAGGGAAACGCTCGGCAATTCGATCCACTCTAACACTGCGAGCAGCCCGTTCCAGTTCCTCATCGGTTGCGTCTTTTTTGCCATAACGTAGATTCTCCTCGATCGTACCGGAGAAAATAAACGAGTCCTGAAGCACAATGCCCATTTGACTGCGTAAAGAGGGCAGAGAGACGTCCCGCAGATCATGACCGTCTATGAGCACTCGACCTTGCGTCGGGTCGTAGAAACGCATCAGTAGGTTGACAATGGTGCTTTTGCCTGCGCCAGTTGGACCGACTAGAGCAATCCGTTGTCCAGGCTTGGCTTCGAAATGCAGTCCTTTGATGATATCTGCTTTGCCAGCCTCATAGGTAAAATGAACGTTATCGAAGACAACATGACCTTGGATCGTCGGCATCGGTTTGGCATTTAGCTGATCTTGAATTTCCGGTTTGGTATCGAGTATTTCAAAAATACGTTCAGCTGAAGCCATTGCAGATAGCAGTTGACTGTACACCTTGGACAAGGCTGATAAAGGACCCCAGAACCGCCACAGATAGTTGATGAATGCGACGATAAAACCGACGGAGAGCTCTCCGCTGATTGCCCGTGTAGATCCATACCAGAGGACAATCACGGTGCCAAACATGCCGATTAGCTCAACCAGTGGCCAAACGCTAAGCTCCAGTGAAACGGCACGCATGAATGCATTCTTGTTCCGCGTATTGATATTGTGGAAATTTGATTCATTCTTCGTTCCTCTAGCGAATGCTTGAATGACACGAATCCCTTGAATCGACTCATTCAGGTTCCCATTGATCGCAGACATGGTTTTGCGCGAGCGCCCCCAGGCATGCTCAATTCGGGTACGGAAGCCGCTCACTAGCAGAACGAGGAAGGGAAGCACAGTGAAAGCCATGAGTGCAAGCTTCCAATCCCAATACAAGAGGATGATAACAATCCCGATTAAGTGGGTGAGCTCCATGATGATGGTAACCAGACCACCGTTGATAAGCTCGCCGATCGCATTCGTATCGTTGGTTACCCGCGACATGATTTTGCCAGCGGGACGACCATCAAAAAAACGGAAGGACAGAGATTGTAGATGATCAAAAAGCTGCTGGCGTATCTCATAGAGAATACGTTGACCCGTAAAGTTAACCTTGCGAATTTGGATGCGACTGAGGAAAAAAGAGACAACGCGGATGATGATGATCGAAACGGCGAAGATGTTGATCGCCCGCATGCTTTTCTTCTCCATGCCTTCGTCGATTACATAGCGGATCAGCATGGGCTCAGAAAGACTGAGCAACATGTTGATCAGGACAACGATGGAAACAATAATTAACGTTTTTTTGTGGGGCTTGAGGTAGCTCATCATGCGGAGCATGTAGGTGCGGTTAAACCCTTTTTCCGCTTCTTCCTCAGAATCCCATTCGACTTGACTCATGTGCTCACCTCCCTGATGCCGCGTTCATGTGGTTGTTGTCTGCGGCGAAATCTTGATTTGCTTCTTCGGACGAATCCTGCTGAAGATGGAAGAGCTTGTGGAAGAATCCATCCTGAGCCATAAGCTCCTTATGTGTTCCTTGCTCGGCAATTCGCCCATTCTCCAACACAACAATCCGATCAGCTCGCTGTATTGAGGACAGACGTTGGGCGACGATGAAGGTTGTTCTGCCTTTCATTACTTCATGCAGGGCATCATGGATAGCTGATTCTGTAGCCGTATCAACACTGGCCGTTGCCTCATCCAGAACGAGGATAGGTGGGTCCATGAGTATGGCTCGGGCAAGGGCAACGCGCTGCCGCTGTCCGCCGGAGAGCCCGACACCACGCTCGCCGATGATCGTGTCATAGCCATGCGGCATACTCAGAATGAAATCATGGATATGGGCCCGGCGTGCAGCCGCTTCAATCTGTTCTTCCGTTGCATCCAGGTTGCCGAAGGCGATATTCTCGCGAATGGACGTGGAGAAGAGGAAGGTTTCCTGAGGAACAATGCCAATCCTCTGCCGTAGGCTATCGAGATTATAGTCCCGTACATCCCGACCGTCGATGCGCACAGCCCCCGAGGATACATCGTAGAAGCGAGCAATCATCTGGATGAGTGAGCTTTTCCCTGAGCCGGTGCCGCCAAGAATGGCAATGGCTTCGCCCGGCTGAACGGTTAGCTCAAGTTCATTCAGCACTAAGGAACTGGTAGAATCTGTTTTTTCAGCATAACGGAAGGTGACCTGATCAAATTCAACCTTGCCGATAATTTCGTCAGCGGATACGCCGCCGTTTTCGGGAGAAGCGATATCGATGGGGGAATCGAGAATTTCAAATACACGTGGAGCCGCCTTCAATGCTTGCTGCATGATGTTGATCAGCCAGCCCATCATGTTCAACGGCCAGATTAAGCCTTGTGCATACCACTGGAAAGCGGTCAGTGTCCCGATCGACATCTCACCTTTGAC
Source organism: Gorillibacterium sp. (assembly GCA_023511325.1). GTDB lineage: Bacteria > Bacillota > Bacilli > Paenibacillales > NBRC-103111 > Gorillibacterium. The sequence goes on along the minus strand of JAIMBU010000126.1, from coordinate 521 downwards.
AACGTAGTACCCACCCACCCAGTTCATCAGCAGGAACACGGCTCCACCATATAAGCCCATCAGCGGAAAAGAGTTCGATTCTAGCACAGCGCGCTTCATGTTGGTATCAAAATTGGTTTCATTACGCGTGCCAAATTTCGTCTTTTCCAATCGCTCTTGAGCAAAGGCTTTTACCACTCGAATTCCGGCAATATTCTCTTGGAGCACAGTGGTTAACTTACCCATTTGTTCCCGAATGTCGCCCCATGCTGGACCAACCTTGCGATTGAACTGATACAGCGCGAGAATCAACAAGGGAACGGTTGTCATACTGATGAGAGTGACCTTCCAATTCATCAGCATCATGACAACGATCGTTCCACCAAAGGTTAATGCACCGAGGATAAAGTTGATGAAGCCAAAAGAAATGAAGTTTTTGATCGCATCCACATCACCGGTCATCCGGGACATGATCTGTCCCGTTTGGGCCTTGTCATAGTAATTGAATGATAGCTTTTGCAGATGAGCATAAAGCTTTTGCC
>JAIMBU010000125.1 GCA_023511325.1 Gorillibacterium sp. | reverse complement strand
AGCGTCAGTTGTGTATAAGATACAGTGTTCCCACTATCATATTCCCAGATTACGGCATAGCGAACCATGTCATCTTCAGCTTCTATGGTATAAATCTCTTCTGGTCGTTTAGACTTTTCCTTTGTACTCAATTCCCCTGCGTGATAGCCGGTTAATGTTTCGCCTAATCTGTCTTGCATCTCTTGATCAAAGGGCCTTGCGGTAATAATCGGCATTCTTTTCTCCTTTTCTACCATCCAAGGTTTTTAAACTTAATGTCATTTTCCCATAACTCCTGAAGCTTGATCACATGTTCTTCCGGCATTACAGCATCGCTGGCAGCGACATTCTCGTTTAATTGAGCAATATTTCGCACCCCTGGAATGACCGTGGATATTTCAGGGTAGGAAAGGATGAATCTTAAGGCAGCCGTCGTCATCGATGTCTCTTGATCCGTGATAAACTTTATTCGCTCAAGCAGCGCCGAGCGTTGGCTGATGATTTCAGGTGTCCATCGGCTTCTTACTCCGGTAAAGGTACTCTCGCTATTATATTTCCCTGAAAGCCAGCCAGAGTCTAGCGGAACTTTAATGATTAAGGCAATATTCTTTTCTTGGGCAAGCTTAAAGGCCGCAGCCGTTTCCTGATAGAAAATGTTAAACATCACTTCCATAACGCCGATGTTGGTTTTATCGATCAACTCAAGCATATCTCGACTGGAATCTACGGAAGCTCCATAGGTTAAGATTTTACCCTCAGCCTTTAAATCCTCCAGCACCTGATAATGACCATACCTTCCATCCAAATAGTCAAAAGGAGGGTTATGGATCAGAATGGAATCTAAATAGTCAGTCTGTAAACGTTTAAGACTTTGTTCAACAGAAGCTCTGATCTGATCAGCAGAATAATCGGTCTTTCCCTCTGCCGTATGACCAAATTTGGTGTTGATAATGGCCTCGCTACGCTTGTTCTTCAATGCCTTTCCAAGCAATTCCTCACTTTTGCCCAGCCCATAATTCGGTGATGAATCAAAAAAATTAATTCCTTTATCCAGCGCCTCGTGGACAAGAGCGATAGAATCTGCGTCCTCCATTCCATCCCAATCCTTTTTATTACCAAGCTGCCAAGCACCAAAGCCTATTTCAGAAACATATTTCCCCGTAGGTCCGTACAGCCTTTTCTTCATCATTTTCACACTCCTGATTTAAAATATTAACATAGTTATCACGAAAAAAGACTATTCACGTATTTCCCCAAACGCTATTACCTATTCCTTATCTCGCAATACCTTCTGATGAGCGCCGATCATATGAATCTTCAGATCTTTTTGAATACTCTTTTTTACGACAGGAATCTTGGTCAATAGAATGAGGAATAAGCTTTTGGCCCGAATGCGATACTCTTTTTGGGGAAAATCATACAAGCCTTGCTTTTTATAATAACGGTGATCTGCTTGGAAAACAAAGCGCAGCCGTCCCCAGACATCATCCCGGAAAATTTTCATTCCGCCAAGACCAAGAAAGGTTTGCGGACGAATATAGTGCTTAGACGAGCAGTCGATGAGGTTACCCGCGAAGGCCTCGATCTGCTGATCAATTTCCGTGGAAGTCTCGTACTCATCAGTCAAGATTCCCGCAAGGTTGGCTCTGTCCAGTTGAGCACTCGCCAGGAGGATTTCCCGCAGATTATCAAGCTGTCCGAGCGGTCCCGAGATCAAATAACCAAGCTGCTTGCCGGGAAACTGCGGCTGGTGCGTTTTGAAGAACCTCCTATCGACAAAGGTCTTCCACTGTGCAGACAAATACCTATCTCTTATAGCTCCTGCAAATACAATGATATCATATTCTGCTATGCGCCTGTATGTCCGCTCCATCTCATCGTGATCACCGTACATGCAATGATTGTCGAAGCCACACTTGATGCATCCCGTACATCCGCCCTTGATATCGAGCGCCGAAATGTCGATGACATCTGCTTGCGTGAGCTTGCGGAAGCGTTCCACCATCCTACCCAGATTCTGCTCCAGATCGAGCGTATCCGCCACAATGACAATTCGCTGTCCTTGATCATCCAGCGATGATTCAATGTGAGCAGGGGTATAGTCTCTTATTGTCGGAACGATCGGCTGATAGACCCTCAGCGTTAGCCGCTTTTCTGTGATCGACGTGAATAAATGGTCAGCAAACGTAAGCAGACGTGCTCTTTCGTTTGCTTTCATCAAGTCATCCATATCCGCAGAGAAGTAGTCTGTAACCCTCATATGGAGATCATCACAAGTGCCCTGCATGTAGTTCAAAGCGGTGTGGTCAAAAAAGTGGATGGAGGTTGCTAGCAAAGCCGTATATTTATCCTTAAAAGCTTCCTGCGCCCCACGCTCCCCAATCAATTCAATAAACCGTTTATAGTTAGCATGGACGAGGAACACATAAAGCGGGAAGGCCCAGATCACCCCATCTGACTTAGCGACCGTCTCGATCACCTCATCGAAAGCCTCGGTCTGTTTTTCCAGCTTCTTTATCGTGCTTGCTACATGGACCGTAGTAAATTCATGCTGAGGGAATTTCTTTTCGATATATTTCACATATTGCAAGGTAACGCTGAGGTCCCCTTTGGGACTCCCGTTGAGAATTGTAATCTTCATGGTTTCGCCTCCTATATATCATATTGATATATATCGAATCAATATAATGGTTACCCTTATTTTATTCCTTTAGGATACATCTGTAAACCTGACAAAAGTCATTTTATTGCTGTCAGTGATGCGATAATTGAACAAAAGAACAAAAGAACACCCAGGCCCTAAGGGTAAACTCCCCTGCTCAGGCATGGATGTTCTCCGTATATCAGAGATAACTAATTTGGCAGAACACCCGATTGTTGCTCGCGGATTTTCACATTACCAATCCAAACCGGATTGATGTTCTGACCCACGTTAAACTCAAGTCGAGTTGCAAGATCGGTAGCATCCTCCATCTTGAAGATAATGTCATAGGTTTCGATAGCTGCAGACATATTGATTAGTCTTGTCGCTGCATACGGTTTAAAGCCTCTGGCCTCGCCTCCACCGATCTTAACCTGCATGCTTCGCGGAATTGTGGATTTTGCTTCAAAGCTGGCGATGTAATAATGGCCCTTGATCAAGGGGAAGTCCTGGGCCAATTGCACCGAATACGGCTGATTCCCCCCATTGGTTACATTCACTTTGGCATAATTTCTACCGTTAATGGCATCGATCGTCACATTGCCACTGCCGCCGAACGTAGCAACGGTAAGGAACTGCCAATAGCTGCTACCCGTTAGTCCAGGAATACTAACTGCCCCGGCAACCGTCTGATTAAAGCCGCTGTTGTAGATTTCGTTGCCATCAGCAAGCACGGCTCTTGTGCCCGCAGGCCTTGCTTCCGGTGCCGAGGACGCAGGCTCCACTGGTGTCCGGTAGGCTCTACCTGTCAGCTCAAATACCCGTACATAGTCCACATCCATCGTTTGCGGGAATAACGTGGCGGCATCTGGATTCCCATCGTAGTTGCCCCCTACCGCAAGGTTCATGATCAGGTAAAACGGTCGGTCAAAAGGAGCAGGGTAGTCTCCACTTACGCTGTCCCAACGATTTTGCGTCTGGTACACGTTGCCATCAACCAACCAGCGAATCTCTCCCGGCTCCCACTCGATGCTGTACGTATGAAAGTCGGCTACGGTTGATCCGTTCGGGAAGACATAGTTGGTCCCACTGTTCTTATTGTCCGGCGCCGTTCCTCCGTAATGAATCGTCCCCGTTACCTGATTCGGTGCGCTACCGCGAGCTTCCATAATATCCAGCTCGCCTGAAGCCGCCCAACCTCCATAGATATCACTCTTAGGGAGCATCCAGATGGCCGGCCACAAGCCCTTACCCACAGGTAATTTGGCGCGGACTTCCACCTTGCCATACTGCTTGGCATAAAGTCCCTTGGTCTTCATCTTCCCTGAGGTGTAATCCCACTTATAACCGCTACTATCGGTGTATTGAGGACTTTCCTTCTTCGCTTTAATCGATAATAAACCATTGGCTACCGTCACATTGTCCGCGGTGTCATCCCGGTAGAATTCCAGCTCATTGTTCCCCCAACCCGCTACCCAACTGTTTGTCCCCGCATCCCACCAGCCGTTGCCGGTGTCGAAGACCCAGTTGCTCTTGTCGATGGAAGCATTGCTGAATTCATCATGCCACACCATGGTCCAATCGCCGCTCCTAACCACTTCCTCTAACCGAACATTGCCGATCCACACTGTGTTGATATCCTGCCCCATGTTGATTTCAAAGCGAGCGTTCTTATCGCTTTCTTGGTCCATAAAGAACAGGAGATCGTAATTGGCCACAGTGCTCGACAGCTTAATCGACTTCATCGTCGAGTAAGGCGTGAAGCCACGGGCAACACCGCCGCCAAGCTTAGTCTGAATCGTTCTTGGCGCCAAAGCCTTGGCATCAAAGCTAGCCTTGTAATAGTGCCCTTTGACCAGCGGCACCTCCTGAATAAGCTGTACCGAATGCGGCTGTGTTCCTCCGTTTGCGATGCTGAATTTGGCATAATTCTTCCCACTAATCGGCTCCAAAGCTACGCTCGCACTGCCGCCATAATCAGGCAGGGTGAGGAATGTCCAGTAGCTGGTGTTCGCTACGCCACTAATTCCTGCCACTCCCGCAACCGTCTGATTAAAGCCACTGTTGTAGACTTCGTTGCCGTCGGCAAGCACGGCTCTTGTGCCCGCAGGCCTTGCTTCTGGCGTCGGAGCGGCTGGCTTCACGGGTGTCTTGTAGGCTCTACCCGTCAGCTCAAATACTCGTACATAGTCCACATCCATCGATTGGGGGAATAACGTGGCGGCATCTGGATTCCCATCGTAGTTGCCCCCTACGGCAAGATTCATGATTAGATAGAATTGGCGGTCAAAAGGAGCAGGATAGTCTCCGCTCTCGCTATACCAACGGTTTTGCGTCTGGTACACGTTGCCATCAACTAACCAGCGGATTTCTCCCGGCTCCCACTCGATGCCATACGTATGGAACTCTGCTACGGTTGATGTGCCTGGGAAGACATAATTGGCTCCGCTGTTCTTATTGTCCGGTGCGGTTGCCCCGTAGTGAATCGTTCCGGTCACCTGCTTTGGTGCGCTACCGCGAGCTTCCATGATATCCAGCTCACCTGAAGCCGCCCAGCCTCCATAGGTATCACTCTTGGGAAGCATCCAGATGGCCGGCCACAAGCCCTTACCCACAGGTAATTTGGCGCGAACTTCCACCTTGCCATACTGCTTGGCATAAAGTCCCTTGGTCTTGATCTTACCTGAGGTATAATCCCACTTATAGCCGCTGCTATCGGTGTATTGAGGACTTTCCTTCTTCGCCTTAATCGATAAGACACCATTGGCTACCGTCACGTTATCCGCAGTGTCATCTCGGTAGAATTCCAGCTCGTTGTTCCCCCAACCTGCTACCCAACTGCTCGTCCCCGCATCCCACCAGCCGTTGCCGGTGTCGAAAACCCAGTTGCTCTTATCGATGGAGGTGTTGTTGAACTCATCATGCCACACCATGGTCCAGTCGCCGTTCTTAGCCACTTCCTCCAACCGAACGTTACCGATCCACACCGTGTTGATATCCTGCCCCATGTTGATTTCAAAGCGAGCGTTCTGATCGCTTTCCTGATCCATGAAGAACAGGAGGTCATAATTGGCCACAGAGCTTGACAGCTTAATCGATTTCATCGTCGAGTAAGGCGTAAAGCCACGGGCAACGCCGCCGCTAAGCTTGGTTTGAATGGCTCTCGGCACCGATGCTTTGGCATCAAAGCTAGCCTTGTAATAGTGCCCTTTGACCAGCGGTACCTCTTGAATGAGCTGTACTGAATGCGGCTGCGTTCCACCATTTGCGATGCTGAATTTAGCATAATTCTTCCCACTGATCGGTTCCAAAGCTACGCTCGCACTGCCGCCATAATCAGGCAGGGTGAGGAATGTCCAGTAGCTGGTGTTCGCTACACCACTGATTCCTGCCACTCCCGCAACCGTCTGATTAAAGCCGCTGTTATAGACTTCGTTGCCGTCAGCAAGCACGGCCCTTGTTCCCGCAGGCCTTGCTTCTGGCGTCGGAGCAGCTGGCTTCACGGGTGTCCGGTATGGCTTGCCGGTCAGCTCATACACTCGTACATAGTCCACATCCATCGATTGCGGGAATAACGTGGCGGCATCTGGATTACCGTCGTAGTTGCCTCCTACCGCAAGGTTCATGATCAGATAGAATGGTCGGTCAAAAGGAGCTGGATAGTCTCCACTCTCGCTGTACCAACGGTTTTGCGTCTGGTACAGATTTCCATCAACGAACCAACGGATTTCTCCCGGCTCCCACTCGATGCTGTACGTATGAAAATCTGCTACGGTTGATGCGCCTGGGAAGACGTAATTGGCTCCGCTGTTCTTATTGTCCGGCGCCGTTCCCCCGTAATGAATCGTTCCGGTCACCTGCTTCGGTGCGCTGCCGCGAGCTTCCATGATATCCAGCTCGCCTGAAGCCGCCCAGCCTCCATAGGTATCACTCTTAGGGAGCATCCAGATGGCTGGCCACAAGCCCTTACCCACAGGCAACTTGGCCCGAATATCGAATCTACCGTTTTTCTTTTCGAATAAGCCTTTAGTCTTGATTTTCCCCGAGGTGTAATCCCACTTATAGCCGCTGCTATCGGTATATTGGGGAGTTTCCTTCTTCGCTTTAATCGATAAGAAACCGTTGGCTACCGTCACGTTATCCGCGGTGTCATCCCGGTAGAATTCCAGCTCGTTGTTCCCCCAGCCGGCGACCCAACTGCTTGTCCCTGCGTCCCACCAGCCATTGCCGATATCATACGACCAGTTGCTCTTATCCAGAGCTGTGCCGCTAAACTCATCATGCCAGACCATCGTCCAGTCCGCGGCGCTGATCGGCCCTTGATTTGGGGTTGCCGCAATGGCATAGGCAGAAGTGACCACAGTCGAATCAATCATGCCTTCTTTTACTGCCAATGCCTTGATCGTCGTGGTTGCCATTACGGGAATGGCCCCGGTGTAAATCATCGAACTTGCATTCGGCGTGCTGCCATCCACCG
>JAIMBU010000124.1 GCA_023511325.1 Gorillibacterium sp. | reverse complement strand
CTACGAAACATCGCTTTATTTCGCAGATGGGACGCCGCGGGAAGATCTGGGCCTCGGAGATGTGTTTGGCTGTACCTACACAGGGATTAAGAAGGACGCCGCGCATTACGGCTATCAATATATTCGTGGAGAGCACGCATTGACAAAGGGCTTTCAGGACACTCAACTGATAGCGAACTGGGGAACAAATCTACTCGTCAGGAAGCTTGTCGGGACTCAGGCGGAGGCTCCGATTACGTTCGTTCCGCAAATTTACCCGCAATCGCCTGAAAGAGCGTGGCCCAAGACGTTCGAAACCGATTACCCGACCTGCATGGTGAGCGCGTATGGAAAGGGAAGAGCCGTCTATTTCCCGTATGGGGTCGATAAGCAGGTTTGGTCGCACGGACACCGTGATTTCCAGACGGTTCTTGGTAATGCGTTTGATTATTTGCTTGGCTCGGAACAAAAGCTGACCAGCAATGCGCCGTCAAGTGTTCACTTCACGTTGAATCGCGTAGAGGGGGATGAGAATGGTTACATGCTGCATGCCATCAACACGACGTCATCATCAAGACGCCCCGTGCTCGACCTCGTTCCGGTTCATGACATTCGTTTGAATGTTGTGATCAACGGCACCAAACTGGCAGCCTTTGAGGTGCTGAGTGGGCTAGCTGGTGTTACCGTTGAGATAACGGACAAGCCCAAGGATGATCAACTGAGGCTGCATATACGAATGGAGCGGTTAGAGGAATATTGTGGACTGTACTTGCGTACCTCAAACTAGGCGTAACTCTCATACGAGAGTCTGTGCTCCATATAACGAATTCTATTAAGAAAAGAGGGGTTTTCATGAATTATCCGCGAATAGTGAAAGTCAAGCAGCAACTCCACGGGCCTTCCGTGGACCATATTGAGCAAACAGTAGTATCCGAGATGAATCGAATCGGTTTGCGGGAGCGAATCACTCCAGATCAACGAATCGCGATTACGGCGGGCAGTCGGGGGATCGCCAATATCCATTTGATCATGAAAGCTATTGTCAGCCAACTAAAGCTTTGGGGGGCACTTCCGTTCATCTTTCCTGCTATGGGAAGCCACGGCGGCGCTACTGCCGAAGGACAGCGGGAAGTGCTCGCGAGCTTGGGCATCACGGAAGCCTTCTGCGGTGCTCCCATCGTTTCATCAATGGAGGTGGAGCGCATCGGACAGACAGACGCAGGCATGAACGTATATACGGATCGACACGCGCGAGCAGCTGACGGTATCATTGTCGTTGGCCGGATCAAGGTGCATACGGACTTTCAATCTCCACACGGCTACGAAAGCGGTCTGATGAAGATGATGGCTGTCGGAATGGGCAAGCATAAACAAGCGCTTGCCCTGCACAGCTATGGCGTGCCTGGCATTCGTGATATGATGCCGGATGTCGCGAGAGTAGTCTTGGCGGAAATGCCTATTCTTTGCGGCATTAGTATCGTAGAGAATGCGCTTGAACAAACGGCGATAATTGAGGCGATCGAAGCCAGTCGTATCCCTGACCGCGAGAAGGAGCTGTTGCAGGTATCTGCGTCGCTTATGCCGAGGCTTCCCGTCGAAGAGTTGGATATTCTAATGGTTGATCGCATCGGCAAAAACTTCAGCGGCACGGGCATGGATACAAACATTATTGGGCGCGTTCGTATTGCGGGTGTGAAGGAATTTGCATCCCCAAGGATCAAGTATGTCATTGCAGGCGACCTCGATGAAACGAGTCATGGCAATGCGCTTGGCATCGGATTGGCGGATGTGACCACAAAACGGCTCTTCGAAAAGATCGATTTCAAAAAAATGAATGAAAATGTCATCACGAGCACGTTTTTGCACCGGGGAATGATTCCGCTCGTCTTGGATAACGATCGAATGGCGCTTGAGGCAGTGTTACGGAGCAATTGGGGTGTTTCCCCGGAGCAAGCCAGATTTGCGAGAATCTTCAGCACTCTGCACCTGGAGCATCTGTATATATCCGAGGCATTATTGCCAGAGATAGCAGGATTATCTGATCTTGAAATCCTCGGGGACCCGCAACCGATGGTGTTCGACGATAACGGAAACTTCCCGTGTTGGGAGTAGGAAATAGGAGGGGCTGCCGTTTGAGCAGATTTGCGTTTATTCTCGCAGATGATGTTACCGGGGCAAATGATACGGGGATTCAATTTTTTGAGGCGGGGTTTCCCACTCAGGTTTGGAACGAAATCGATGAGTCACTGTTTCTTCGGTTGGATGGGAGCGCCCGGAATGGAGGGAATTCCGTCGTCGTCTTTCATACGAATACAAGAGCGATGACCCAAGCGGAAGCTGTTGATAAGCTTAGAGCCGATGTCAAGCGGATCCCGCTTGATAAGTATGCTTACATTTACAAGAAGATCGATTCTACGATGAGAGGACACGTAGTTTCCGAAATCGAGGTCATGATGGAGACGGGAGTATTTGACGCTGCCGTTATCGTCCCAGCCTATCCAGAGAATGGTAGAAGGACCATAGGGGGTTATCATCTGGTTGGAACCGCGTTGCTCGAGGATAGCGCTGCCGCCAAAGACCCCCACTTTCCGATTTCGGAATCGCATTTGCTTCGTTGGATTCAGAAGCAGACAATCAGGCGAACGGATCACTTGGAGCTAGAAACCATTCGTAGCGACGACTGCTTTGCCACTGTGAACGAGCTGCTAAACAAAGGAACGGAGTTGTTGGTTTGCGACTCGGCTACTACTTCTGATATGAGTCGTATTTTTAAAGCCGCGTCCTCCTCAGGCAAAAGAATCCTCTGGGTAGGATCAGCGGGTCTTGCATCAGTGATTGCGAGGTTTGAAAGGGAGAAGCGCGAAGCGGAAGCGCCGCTACGTTCCGAGCTTCCGGTGCTAGTTATCGCAGGAAGTGTTCATCCGGTAACAAGAGATCAACTGGCGGCCCTTGCCAAAGCAGGCTATGAAATAATTGATATCGACCCGGTGGCTCTTCTTGAACGCTCAGAAGTTTACGGGGATATGATTATAAACCGAGCGGCAGAGACCATTTGTCGGGGCCTTTCGGTCGGATACGTGATTACTACGGTGCATTCCGATAACAAGCGCCTCGAGCTTGCGGAAAAAGCCAAAATTGAAGGCTTTACCCCTTTGCAAACAAGCTCGAGAATCGCGTCAGAAATTGGCCGCATCACACAAGGCTGCATCGCCCGTTGCTGTCTGGCTGGTGTTATCTTGACTGGGGGGGATATCGCAATGCATGCATTCAAACATATCAAGGCGAGTCAGCTTGATATCATAGGCAAGGCCGAAGAGGGGATACCATTGTGCATGATTCACGGGGAGGTTGAACCAGATTTGCTATTTGCCACAAAATCGGGAGGGTTTGGGAATAATCTTTCTTTATTCAATACAGCGAGGATCATGAAAGAATATCAAAGGAGGAGCCATTAATGTAATGAATTAATCAAGGGATACCATAGAACGGGGACATCTACTTTATCTAGAGATTTTGGCCTGTAACGGTTAATTTCTCTACAAAGGTCGGATGTCCTCATTCTATTTGGCATTTGATAGAAGCTTTTATATACTGGGTTTAACTCTGACTTTATCGACAACAGAATTTTTGCAACTGAAGTTAATTAATTACCTGTAATGAGTGGAGAATGAAGGTCCATGCCGCCAACAAGAGTAGAATCGACAAGCTTAACCATACGGTTTTGCGGAGAATTACCGCTTCCTTGCCTACAAGCCCTACTGCAGCAGCAGCGATGGAAATCGACTGCATGGATACCATCTTCCCCGCTCCACCTCCGACGGTATTAGCAGCCAAAGCTAGCAACGGATCCATGCCGACAGCCTGCGCCGTCACACTCTGCAGTGGTCCGAACAGCAGATTGGCTGAAGTGTCCGAGCCGGTAATGAAAACACCTAGCCAACCAATCAGGGGGGATACCAGAGGAAAAGCAGCTCCCGTCATGGCCAGTACATTCCCTAATGTAGCGCTCATTCCTGAATAATTGGACAAATAGGCATAGCCGGTAATGGCGAGAATGGTTACCATTGACCATTTCATCATATGGAATGTGTTAGAGAGAGCTTTTGTCATCTCTCTCCACTCCATGCGGAACAACCATTTGCACATGAGGCAAACAAGCCATACCGCCGTACCTGCACCAGCCAGAAATTCTAGCTTCCAGAATGCCTCAACCTTGTCTCCAATGGTGTTCGAAATGCGGTTATGAAGAAAGGGAACGGGTCGATGGATGCTCAACAGTTCACCCAGTCTGTTCAAGCCGTCGAGTAGTCCGTTATCACCATCGTAGCTTCCGGTCAAGGCTGATTTCACCGATGGATGTCCCCATAAGAATACCAGAGCCGTCAAGATGGCGAAGGGAAGCCATGCCCGCAACGTCTCTCCTAGCGAGGGCGTTAATCTCTTACGCATATCTCCTCCCCCCAGAATTAGCATCCGCTTGGGCTTCCAGAATCGGAGCAGGAGGATCATACAGACGGCTGAGACAAAAGCTCCTACCAGAGCGGGAAGCTCCGGTCCCAGATAGGCGGCCGTGAGCATAACGGATATCGTATACGAAACCGAAGCGACTGCAGCCGCAGGTAACACTTCGACTATTCTTGCCAAACCACCGGTAATTCCCACGATAAAGAAAGGGACTAGCGCCGACAGGCAGGGCACTAACCAAGCAATAGCATAGGAGATGTCACCCGCGTTATAGCCCGTCGGCCCCTCCAGTGCAAGCACTGGAATTCCTACACCGGCAAAAGCTACGGCTGCCGTATTGGCCACAAGGCTCACAACAGCCGCTTTCATCGGTTTATAGCCCATCCCTACCAATAATGCGGCGGAGATGGCTACGGGTACTCCGAAGCCAGCTGTCCCTTCCAGGAAAGAACCGAAAACATAGGCGACTAGGATGGCCTGAAGCCGTGCATCCTTCGTAACGGAGGCAATGGAATTCACCATAATGCTAAAATGTCCCGACTGAACGGATAATTGATACAGCCAAACGGCGGGAATAACGATCCAGAGGATTGGCAAAAAAGCATATAGGGCTCCGCTGGATATCGCCATCACCGCCATTACCAGTGGCATCCGGTAGACGAGCAGAGCGCTCAGAAGTCCCACCGTCAAAGTGCCCAAGGCAGCGGAGTGCCCCTTCATACGTTTGAATGCCAACGCCCATACAAGAAACAAGATCGGCAGCGCTGCAGACAAAGCGGAGATGGCCAGGTTATCTGTTATGGGGTGAATAGGCTGTTGCCAGTTCATAAGCATGGAAGGACACTATTCCTTTCTATTCATATATCTGTGGGTTTACACAGGTCAGTGGCTTGCCCCCTTGCAGGACGGAGATTACATTCCGCGCCGCAATCCGGGCCATTTCCTCCCGAGCTTCCACGGTTGCATTGCCGAGATGTGGAGCCAGAATCACATTGTCAAGCTTCTCTAGACCCGGTGTTACCTTAGGCTCAAACTCGTATACATCGAGGCCTGCTCCGGCGATTGATCCGTTCTGCAGAGCTTCGAGCAGAGCGGCTTCATCCACGAGCGGTCCTCTGGCTGCATTAATCAGATAGGCGGTCGGTTTCATGGCCGCCAACTGCTCTTTTCCGATCATATGGCGAAGTGCAGGGCTATAGCTGACATGCAAACTCAGGAAATCTGCCTCCTGAATGATTTTATCCTGAGGGCAATATTCCACTCCTAGATTCTGCTCTTCCTGTTCACTCAGACGGATTAAGTTATCGTACAGAATTTTCATATCAAAAGCTTTGGCCCGTTTGGCTACGGCCTTTCCGATATTACCCATACCGATTATACCCAGAGTCTTGCCTGTTACCTCCACGCCAAGATGGTATAGCGGAGCCCATCCGGTAAATCGGCCTTCCCGGGTCGTTTTGTCCCCTTCCACCAGACGACGTGCGATGGCAATCATCAGCCCTATGGTAAAATCAGCAGTCGCGTTTGTTGAAACAATGGGGGTATTGGTAACCGGAAGACTGGCGGCTGAAGCGGCTTCCAGGTCGATATTATTATAGCCCGCACCGTAATTGGCAATGATTTTCAGCTTTGAATTAGAGGCAATCACTTCTTGGTCGATCGAGTCGGACAATAGGGAGATCAGCGCTTCACAGCCTGCCATTCCCTTGATAATATCCAGCTTTGGAAGAGGCACCACATCGTCATGCATCCGCACTTCATACTGCTCCGACAGTATTTCATAAGCCACTTGAGGAATTCTTCCCGAAATAAAGACCTTCTGCTTCATTTGATTTCCCTCCGTTTCATTCTTCCAGTCCATCATATATCGCGCTTTTATATTTATAAAATACATAATTGGAATACCCAATATAGATTTGATCTATGCTTGGAAAGGAGAGAGCTTAGTCATGGATATCCGCCACTTAGAGTACTTCGTTGAGGTTGCACGGGAGAAAAGCTTTACCAAGGCCTCCCAAAACATGCATATCACTCAACCCACTGTCAGTAAAATGATCAAAACTCTGGAGGATGAGCTGGGTGTCATACTGTTTCAGCGCGCCTTCAAGCAGTTGGAGCTTACGGATTCGGGCAAAGCCATCTTCAACCAGGCCCAAGAAATCATCGGCGCCTTTCATCACCTCACAATAGAACTTGGGGATCTGATGAACTTGAAGAAGGGCAGCATCCGCATTGGATTGCCGCCTACCGCAGGCTCTATATTTTTCCCCCGTATCATGGGGGAGTTTAAAAAGAAATACCCGGATATTGAAATCAAACTGTTCGAAATCGGTTCCAAAAAAGTGGAAAGAGGGGTGGAGGAAGGCACATTGGACTTAGGAATAACCTGTACCCCGCCTTCCGGTAAGGATAGATTTGAGACTGTTACGTTGGTTAAGGATCCGCTCATGCTTGCTGTTGCCCCCAGCCACTCCCTGGCCGGACGTGAAAGCGTTGAATTGTCAGAGCTGTGTAACGAATCCTTCGTCATGTATCCGGAAGATTTCAGCTTGTACGACCGGATCAAAGAGCAGTGCTCCATTCGCGGCTTCCAGCCTAAGATTATATGCGAAAGCTCCCAGTGGAATTTTCTGGTTGAATTGGCTGCGGCCGAGCTTGGCATCGCCCTGATTCCAAATATCATTTGTCAAAGTCTGGACC
>JAIMBU010000123.1 GCA_023511325.1 Gorillibacterium sp. | reverse complement strand
CTGTAATTCTCCTCTCAAAATGCGGGTCTCCCCGAATAATTCTAATACCTGCTCAAGCAGCATAAACGGTCGACCCGATTTATTGCCTTTTCCTCTAATTTCAATATGAATCTGTGACCCCGGAACAAGCCGAATCCTATTCTCTAAACGGGCGGACAGGGCAATCAGCTTCTTGCCATCCAAATGATCATTCTGGTCGGCATGGAGCTTCAAATGGAAATCCTCCCCTTTCTGGGAGATCGATTCGATCCTATACAAAGTACCATACACTTTAACCCTTGCGACCGAAAGCAGGTTCTCTACGGCCTCGGGAAGATCCCCAAACCGATCGATTAATTCCTCTTGCAGATCCCCTACTTCATCAAGCGTTGTAATATTGGCTACTTTCTTATAGATCTCGATCTTCTGCATGCTGTCATAGATATAATCAGACGGCAAGTATGCGTCGATCTGTAAGTCCAGCTGCGTAGCGAAATCACGCAATGGCACTCCAGTGCCCCCAACCATCTCCGCTTTTCGCTTATTGATTTCTTCAGACAACATTTGAGAATACATATCAAAGCCGACGGATGCAATGAAGCCATGCTGCTCGGCTCCAAGAAGATTTCCCGCACCGCGAATGGACAGGTCTCTCATAGCAATTTTAAACCCTGACCCCAGTTCTGTAAACTCTTTTATCGATTGCAAGCGCTTTTCTGCCACTTCAGTCAGCACTTTATCCCGTTGGTACGTGAAGTAAGCATAGGCTACCCGATTCGATCTTCCCACCCGCCCACGCAACTGATAGAGTTGGGAAAGTCCCATTTTGTCTGCATCATGGACAATGAGCGTATTCACGTTGGGAATATCCACACCTGTTTCGATAATGCTGGTACTGACGAGTACATCGTATTCTCCATCGAGAAAATTGAGGATCGTTCGCTCCAATTCGTGCTCTCCCATCTGCCCATGGGCAAATGCAACCCTAGCGTCAGGCACAAGTGCAGATATTTGATCAGCCATCTGCTGGATACCCTGAACCCGGTTGTACAGATAGTACACCTGTCCTTCGCGGGCCAGTTCTCGTTCAACAGCCTCCCTTACAAGTGAGGTGCTGTGTTCCAGAACATAGGTCTGGACTGGAAAACGATTCTCTGGTGGAGTCTCGATTACAGACAAGTCACGCACACCTAACATAGACATGTGCAACGTGCGGGGTATAGGAGTTGCCGTCAGTGTCAACACATCAACATTGGTTTTCAAACGTTTCAACTTTTCTTTGTGAGAGACACCAAAGCGTTGCTCTTCGTCAACAATCAGCAGCCCAAGATCCTTGAACTTGATGTCAGCAGAAAGCAAGCGGTGAGTGCCAATGACAATATCGACAGAACCGACCTTCAGCCCCTTCATCGTCTCGGCTTGGTCCTTCTTGGAACGAAACCTACTGAGCACACTGATGTTAAAAGGATACCCAGAAAACCGTTCGCGGAACGTCTCGTAATGCTGTTGAGCTAATATTGTCGTCGGGACAAGAAGCGCCACTTGTTTGCCATCAATAGCCGCTTTAAAAGCTGCTCGTATGGCGACTTCTGTCTTCCCATAGCCAACATCACCGCAGAGTAGGCGATCCATCGGACTGGTTTTCTCCATATCGCCTTTAATCTCGATAATGGCACGCAATTGATCTCGGGTTTCCTCATACGGAAACATCGCTTCAAATTCACCCTGATAACCAGAGTCCTCACTAAACGAAAACCCGACTGCTTCCGTCCGCTCCGCATAGAGCTTAATCAGATCATCGGCGATGTCCTTGACTGAGGTGCGAACCTTTGTTTTGACTTTATGCCATTCCGTTCCACCGAGCTTGTATATCTTCGGCTCTTTATCCTCAGCACCGACATACTTCTGAATCAGTTCGATTTGATCGATCGGGACTGAAAGTTTATCGCCCCCTGCATACAAAATGTGCAGATAGTCTTTGTGGATACCTCCTACTTCAAGAGTGCCGATACCAATATACTTCCCGATGCCGTGATTGACATGCACTACATAGTCACCGATTTTTAGCTCTTGATAGCTTTTAATCCGCTCCGCATTCTCAAGCTTCTTCTCTACCCGCCGTGTTGCTTTGCGCTGCTTCTGAGAGAACATCTATCCTTCGGTAATGACCACGAGCTTAATAGACGGCAGCTCAAAGCCTAATTGCAAACTACCATCGATAATTTCTGGCTCATCGATGTGATAATCAGCTAATACACGCCGCGCACGCTCTTTCCGCTCGTTTCCTTCCGCAAGCAAAATAACACGAACGCCGTTTTTCTTCCACCGATCGGTTTCTGTTTTTAGTAAATTCATCTGTCCGTGAAAGTTTTTCATGGTTCGACACATAAAATTGACGATGTTCTGAGGCTGTGTCTGCGGTACCTGACGCAAAAAGAGTGAGAGATAAACCGTTTGAAACATTTTTCTATGCAGTAAGGAATCGTAGGGTTTAGATAAGGTCAAGGCTGGCACTGACTTGCCTTCTTGCAGTTGGCCTGTCATCCACTCCGCTTCATCTCGCTCTAGTTGCTTGGCGGTTTCCAATAAGCGCGCTGGCTCATCGATGATAAGCACTGAATCTTTGGCGACATAATCAAGTAAGGTTTGTCGTTCTGGATAAAGGAGTGAAATATACTTGGATACACCTGCAAAAGAAACACCTTGCTCTAAACGTCGAATCTCGTCCCCCATGGTTTCTTTCAACTTGATTTTAGCCTGACGGTCTGCCATTTTCTCAAGCTGAGCGTCTACAAGCGAAACGGCATGGTTAGCCGCGCTTTGGAAGCGCCATGCTTCTCCAATAATCTCTTTGGCAGGCGGAATAGCCAATTGGTTTAGACGTATGGTAGAACGCTGTGTCTCTGGATCAAAGGATCGAATCGAGTCTACGATCACATCGAACAACTCTATTCTGCAGGGAAGGATAGCCGTCAGCGGGTACACGTCGATAATCCCCCCCCGTACACAAAGCTCACCTTTCTTCTCTACCCGCTCTACCCGTTCGTAACCAAGCTCGGTCAAACGACGCAGAAAATCCTCCAGAACGAGTTCTTCCCCTTCCTGGATTGAAACCTGAGAATCCATAAATACGCTGCTTGTTGGCAGTAAACGTCGAAGGCCTGCATAGGGTGTGATGACAATTCCCGAGAATCCTGCAGCAAGCCTGGTGAGGGCATCGACTCTCTGAGCCACAATATCCGTGCTTGCCACTGCCGCTTCAGCAGAAAGCATCTCCTGCGCTGGATAGAGCAGAACACGTTCAGGTGAGATGCATTCTATTAAATCCTCTGCTATTTTTTGGGCGGCGAACATGTTATGAGTCACAACCAGAATCGGCTTGCTTGTCTGTTCTAGAAGAGCAGCGATCATAACTTGGCGCGAAGAACCCGCTAAGCCTGATACCAACTGTTCTCGCATCCCTGAACGGATACCCGCTACGATGCTCCCAAAATCATTGTCCGCTGAAAAAGCGGAGATTAGTTCCCGCATGATACACCCCCCACAAAGCGAACCGAACGCATCAAAAGAACCCCCAAACCGGATCACAGCAGGATAAGCCTGCTGCTACCATGGGGGAGAGTGACACGAGTCCTGTTCCTTATCCAAAGTTCTAAGATCGTTGCTGATGTTCACTATTATAAAATAGTATTTATTGTAATGGGCTGCTGATAAGAGAAAGTTCGGGATTAGCTGTAAGCGCCTCTCTGCAAAACTCACAGGTCAACTTCACAGTCATTCCACCTTCAAGATTATATGCTATTATATCCTGTCGCTCTTCAAGGGTCAAGGAATGAAAGCCTAACTGCACCTCGCTTACAGAAGTACTATTCAGAACACCCATCACCGATTGGCAGTGACGGCAAACATAACGAATTTCCATGTGAAAACCTCCTTGCTACAGGATATACTTCTATCCAGTATGCCCGGAGATCTATCTTTTTAACTCCTTATGCCAAGAAAAGATATTTATACATTGAATTTACCCATCGTCTGTTCAAAGTTATGATCCACTGCAAACCTCATCGCTTGGGTTGCTTTTTCCAGAACGTCCGGCAATAACTTGGCATCCGTCTTAGGAAATTCGGATAACACATACTGAGCAATATCACGACCAGGCGCAGGACGCGATATCCCGATGCGGATGCGATTGAAGGTCTGTGTTCCAGTATGCTGAATGATCGACTTGATGCCGTTGTGACCTCCTGCCCCACCCTGATAGCGAAGCCTAAGGTTTCCTACCTCTGTATCCAGATCATCATAAATGACTATCATATCCGCAAGCTCAGCTTTATGGAATTGCTGGAAGGCGCGAACCGCCTCCCCTGATAAGTTCATAAAGGTGGCTGGTTTGATCAGGTATACCTTAACCCCGTCAACAAGCCCCTCTCCAACCCAAGCCTTGCACTTACTCTCTTTAAAAGTAATTCCCATCTCTTCGGCAAAACGATCTAGTGTCATAAAGCCGACATTATGCCGGGTTGCCCGGTATTCGCGGCCTGGATTGCCGAGTCCTACGAACCATTTCATCTTCTTTTCGTTCCTTTCGACTTCTCAAGTGTCTGCTTCATTCAATTTGCATACCTCATTATATCAAAATGAACGGTATTCTCTACAACAGACATAAATATATATTCTCATTTACCGTCCTTATGCTAAAAGTAAAGCTGCTTCCAGTGGAAGCAGCTTTTACTAAAGAGCTTATTTATTCTTTCGGAACGACTACTTCACTTACGGGAACTTCCACCTCATCCGACTCTTCCACAATTTCCTTCTGCGGCGCCAAAATCGTGACGACAACGCTCGTGGAGTCGGTTAACAACTCAATTCCTTCGGGAATATCAAGGTCGGAGACGAGCACATTATCTCCTACATGAAGCCCACTAATATCAATTGAGAGTATGGGAGGAAGGTTAGCTGGTAAACAGCGAATTTCGATTTCATGTGTTTCGACGGATAATATACCGCCCTCTTTAACTCCTGGTGAGTCACCCGTAAGTTCAATCCCTACGATAGATTTAACCAGTTCATCCATACTAATCTGGTGAAAATCTACATGCAGTACTTTTCCAGAAACCTTGTCTCGCTGAATCTCATTGATCATTACGGGGTAATTGCCTTGCTCGGCAATATCCAACTGGATCACGGCATGAGGATTCTTACGTAGAATTAATCCAAGTTCCTTCTCTACCACAGAAATAGATTCACCACCATCAATTTTCCTGCCATATACGGATGCCGGAATGTTTCCTGAGCTCCGAAGATTATGGATGGCCGAACCGCTTTTACCTGTACGAACTTGAGCACTTATTCGAATAGCCATGCCATTTTTACCTCCTTAGTGCGTGCGAACGTCCCAAGGTTTGAACGGGGCGAACGAGAAAATAGTGTTATCTACTTTCTATATTACCCATTATGAATAGGATTCAACCAACAAAACTGCTAAACTACGCTTCTATTCACCGCCGATATTATCCTTGTTATCCTTCTTCCGCAGCATCCTCGCGCGTAGCTTGGCACCATAGCCTGGTTTGTTCGTCTGCCGTTCACGCGCAACCGCCAGTGCATCTTCTTCGACATCCTTCGTAATCGTTGAACCCGCCACAATAAATGCCCCCTGACCAACGGTGATTGGAGCGATCAGGTTAACATTGCTGCCGACAAAAGCGTTATCGCCAATAAGCGTCATGTGTTTGTTATATCCATCGTAATTAACCGTGATGGCTCCACAGCCAATATTTACGTTCTTACCTACTCGTGCATCCCCAATGTAGCTCAAGTGAGAGACCTTACTACCTGTATCCAGTGTGGCGTTCTTAATCTCTACAAAGTCTCCGACCTTGACATTATCTGCAAGTTTTGTCCCGGCACGGAGATTCGCGTAAGGACCAACCGTTGTCGCAGCACCAACCACCGTATCATACAATACGGAATATTTAATGCTCACACCATCCGCAATGGTAGAGTCAGTCAGATCCGCCTGTGGTCCAATTATGCAATCTTCCCCAATCGAGGTAGCCCCTTTTAGGATAGAGCCAGGAAGAATCAATGTATCCGCACCAATGGTGACCGTCGCATCAATATAGGTGGTAGCAGGGTCTTTAATCGTGACACCTCTGAGCATATGCTGACGATTAATTCTTTGGCGCATGATCTCTTCAGCCTCTGCCAGAGCCAACCGGTCGTTGACACCTACAGCTTCTGATGAATCAGCGGTCAGGTAAGAAACTACCTTCTCGCCCCGTTCACGGAGAATTTGGATGACATCGGTCAAATAGTACTCTCCCGAAGCGTTGTTGTTGGTGATTTCTTCTAAAGCCGCAAACAACTTGCGATTATCGAAGCAATAAATGCCTGTATTGATCTCTCTGATTGCTTTCTGTTCGGGTGAACAATCTTTTTCTTCCACAATGCCCGCTAGCAGATTCTGATCATCACGCAAAATGCGACCATAACCAGTAGGACGATCAATCTCAGCTGTCATGACTACAGCGGCGACCTCATCTTGGACCAATATAGCCATCTTCTCTAGGCTATCTTGCAGAATAAGTGGCGTATCTCCGTAAAGTACGAAGGTTATCCCCTCCTCGGAACCAATTAAATCCTTGGCTTGCAACACAGCGTGACCTGTTCCGAGTTGCTCTTGCTGATGAACAAATTCTGCCTTATCCCCAAGGTAGGCTTTGACAGCCTCAGCACCATGGCCGACAACAACGATTTTCTGGGAACAGCCTATTTGATCAAGTAGACCAACGATATGACCTACCATCGGGGTGCCACATACAGGGTGAAGCACTTTGTACAGCTTCGACTTCATTCTTTTTCCTTGTCCAGCAGCAAGTACAATTCCAAATATACGCACAATCAATCACTCCATCTCATTCTTATCTATTGCACAAACACAAGAGTTAATATAACTATAAAAGTTCAGCATACCAGTATCTGTTATTCATTTTATCAATCAAACGCCCTAGGTCACCATCACTATAGCGGAAATATTGGAAAAAGAAAAGAGAGCCTGCGTCTTAAGACATAGGCTCTCACACAGGTGATGAACGATCAGGCTCCTTCTTCGATAACATCCTCTTCAATAGCCGCGTTCTCATACTCAGTCAAAACGGCTGCTTGAATTTTCTCACGGGTTGCCGA
>JAIMBU010000122.1 GCA_023511325.1 Gorillibacterium sp. | reverse complement strand
AAACAAGTATGTTTAGGGAGGTTTTAAAATCAGTGAGTACGATAGACAACAATTTACTTTCAGCTATTGAAACAAATTGGTATGGCTTTGTCGTTTCCATCTTTGTTTTCGGAATTTTATTTCTCTTGGCTAAAAAGCACGTCGGATTCGGTACTCGAGTAATGATCGGTTTGGGTATCGGTCTGATTATTGGCATTTTCTTTCAGAGCATGGAGTTTGAAACGAAGGCGATAAGCACCTTTGGTAGCATTTACATCAGTTTAATTCGTATGCTCGTCATACCTTTGGTGTTCGTACTTGTGCTCAACAGCATTTCTTCCTTAACAAACTTGGAATATCTACGTAAAATCGGGATCAAGACCTTCGCCTGGTTCCTTGGAACAACTGGCGTAGCTTCAATTATTGGTCTATCTGTTGCCTTATTATTCAATCCGGGAAAGGGCATTCAACAAGCCGTGCCGGAAAACTTTACTGCTCGTGAAATTCCGACATTCTCGCAAGTAATACTGGATCTTGTACCATCTAACCCTTTTAATGAAGCAGCAACAGGTAAGGTCGTGCCACTGCTTATCTTTGCAATTTTTTTGGCAGTAGCGATTATTAAAATTGGTGCTAAAAATGCAGAAGCGGTAAAGCCTTTACGTGATATTATTCAATCGTTAACTTTAGTGCTGCACCAGGTGGTCAAATTTATTATTCGCTTGACTCCCTATGGTGTGTTTGCGTTAATCTCGGGAATTACGGCTCAATACGGTTTGGATACATTGCGGGAGTTGGGTAGCGTTATTATCACCTCATATGTAGCACTTATTATCCATTTTGTAGTTGTCTTTGGTGGCTTGGTGCTCTTAGTGGCTAAGGTTAACCCGATTCGTTTCTTCCGCAAAGTTTATCCAACGCTTGTTGTCGCCTTTACGACTAGAAGTAGCTACGCAACACTTCCCATCAATTTAGAAGTCATTACGAAGCGATTGCATGTGTCTCCGCGGATTGCTAGCTTTGTAGCTCCGTTAGGTGCATCTGTTAACTTCAATGCCTGTGGCGGTATCTGGCCAGCTATTGTGGCCGTGTTTACAGCTCAAGTCTTCGCCATTAATTTAACGGTGACAGACTACATAACGCTGGTATTAGTCAGCATCATCTCATCAATTGGTGTGGCAGGCGTACCTGGACCTGCTGTGATTTCCACGACTGTGGTCTTAACTGCTCTTGGATTACCGCTTGAGGGCATTGCAATCGTCGCAGGCGTGGAAGCGTTGATTGACATGGGCCGCACAGCCGTTAATGCAACTGGAACAGCCGTTACAGCACTGCTTGTGGCGAGTTCAGAAGGGGAATTTGATCGAGAGGCATTTAATCGTAATGATGACGAAGATGATATTTTAATAAATGCAGCTAACGCTTGAGAATAAGTCCTAAGAGAAACCTCTGATCCTGCTCTGGCAGCGACTACGGAGGTTTTTTCTTGCTTTCCGTGCGACCCTTTAGGGTTATTCCTCTCAATCCTCTGTATATATTAGAGAATCCTTGCTATGACTGGATCTATAAAACTTTTTGACCGATCATGGAGCTTTAGAGAAATGCTGTTGACTCAAGATTAAGTGAGGATTATAGTAAGGCTACTGTTAGGTACCCTATACATAGATGGAGGCAGGGAAGCTGTGAGTATCAAAAAAAGATTTGTCCTTATTGCAATATGTTTATCTGTTTTTCTAACGTACACACCAGCTACATATGCGGCGGCAAGTACGTCAGCCGGTGGCGTAGAACGGATTGAAGAGGTAATTCAGTTGATCAAGGACTACTATTTAAATGCATCTAATGAAGATGATCTTGTCAACGCAGCGATTCGCGGAATGATGAATTCTTTAGAGGACCCTTACACCGATTACTATATACCTGAGGAAGCACAGGAATTTACTGATCAATTAAACGGTGTATATTACCGCATTGGCATTCAGTATGATCTGTCTGGTCAAAGTGTTTTGATTACAGATGTAATGGCAGATTCTCCAGCAGAGAAAGCTGGAATCCTCAAAGGCGATGTGATTACCACGGTTGCTGGTGAGAAGGTAACCGCCGCAACATTTCCAGCTATATTCACCAAATATGTTCCGACTGAAGAGGGGGCAACCGTTGCACTTGGCATCTCTCGTGGAACTCAAACGATTAATATTACGGTTGGATTTGCAATCATTGAAACACCTCAAGTTATTGTTGATATGTTCTCTGACCAAATTGGCTATTTGCAGTTAGGTGGTTTTAATCAACGTGCTGTCGAGGAATTCAATGCTGCTCTTGATACCCTTAAGCAGAAGAATATGCATGCCCTTGTATTAGATCTGCGTGATAACGGAGGCGGTGAAGTACAGTCGGCAATAGACATCGCATCGCGGTTTATCAAGGAAGGTACGTTCGCATTCTTCCGTGATAAAGATGGTGTCGAAACCATTCAGTCGATTACGGATGGCAGTGAGGTTGGAGTGCCAGTTTATATTCTGGTCAATGAAAACACAGCTAGTGCATCCGAGATGCTGACTGGTGCGCTTCAAGACTATGGCATAGCCAAAGTCATCGGAACGAAGACCTATGGTAAAGGGGTTATGCAGCAAGTTGCCTCGTTTGAGGAGGGCGCCATTCTTAAGATTACGACTCATGAATATTTTACTGCCAAACATCACAAAGTGAACAAGATAGGCATTCTTCCCAATGTAGCTGTAGACGAAAGCATCAGTCAACTTTTCACGGCGATCAGACTAGCGGGTGGCAAGGACATTAATGTTGCTCTTGCGAAGGAAAGCTATACGATAAATGGTGTTACGTTTGATGGGGAGATTCCCCTTATTCGCAAGGATGGTAAGATTTACGTTCTCTCCAAGCTGGTCTCCAGCATGCTGGACGCCAAGCTAGAATGGCAGGGCGGCAAGACACAAGCTGTAAGGTTTAATTTAAATGGAAAAGTACAAACCTTTACCAGTGCTGACAAAGCTATGGTGCTACAAGATAATTATTCCTACACAGATTTGGCCAAATTAAAGAGTGCCTTCCCGGCTTTCTCATGGAAGGATAGCGCAGGAATTCTAACCCTGAACTATGAACTCCCCTTAACACTTAAAGCAGTCAATTGACTTTCTTCTTTAGAGGAGTATAATAACAACAACTTTACATGATGCTTTGACGGGAAAAAGTAAGCTAATTTTGTCACCACAGAGAGCTGGCATTTGCTGAAAGCCAGTGTGGCGGATTTGCTGAATGGGTCCTTGAGCATAAAGCCGAAGGAAGAAACGAATAGTTGCTTAATTAAGACTAAATCGTTTGGATTCTGGTAGGCGGCACGGATTAGCTTTCCGTTACCAAAGCTATTCAAAGGCTATATTCAGAATGCTTGTTTCTTGGGCGTTTTGGCGGTAGCGAATGAGGGTGGCACCACGGTCTATCGTCCCTTGCGGAGATAGGCCTTTTTGTGTTTATTTTAAACTGTGAAAGGGGAACTTGAGCGATGAAAAAGGTATTATCGGGGATTCAAACAAGTGGTCGATTAACACTTGGCAATTACATTGGAGCAATCAAAAATTTTGTTGAGTTGCAAGAGACGCACGAAAGTTATTACATGCTAGCCGATTTACACGCCATTACGGTGCAACAAGAACCAGCAGCGCTTAGATCTTATATTGAAGAGGTTGCATTGCTTTATGTAGCCTCGGGGCTTGATCCCGACAGATCTACGATATTCTTACAATCCAGTGTTCCTAGCCATGCTGAAATGGGCTGGTTGCTAACGACAATAGCCTACCTTGGTGAACTTGAGCGGATGACACAGTTTAAGGATAAATCCTTCGGTAAAGAATCGGTAGGTGCGGGTTTGTTCACGTATCCAGCTCTCCAGGCTGCGGATATTCTGTTATATAACCCTGATCTAGTACCCATTGGCGAGGATCAAAAACAACATGTTGAACTGACCCGGGACATTGGACATCGTTTTAACACGCGCTATGGTGAACTCTTTACTTTGCCTGAGCCGCTAATTCAGAAAACTGGAGCTCGCATCATGTCGTTGGATGACGCTTCGAAGAAAATGAGCAAAAGCAGTCCAACCCCAGCAAGCTACATCCTCATGCTGGACCCACCAGAGGTTATACGCAAAAAGGTCAGCAGAGCTGTAACCGATTCTGGTCGCGAGGTAAAATACGATCCTGCGACAAAACCCGAAATCAGTAATCTGATGACCATTTATACACACTGCTCTAATTTGACCTTTGCTGAAATTGAAGCTAAGTATGAAGGGCAAGGTTATGGCAACTTCAAGAAGGATTTAGCAGAAGTCATCGTTGCGACCTTATTACCCATTCAACAGCGTTATGAAGAGCTTCGCAGTTCCGGCTCTATATATGATATTCTCCGCAAAGGTGCAAAGGAAGCTGAAGCTGTAGCTCGCCCTGTTCTACTGGAAGCCAAGAAACGGATGGGCTTTATTAATTTGTAGAATGCCTATCTTTTAAATTATTAGCTTTCTTCTGTTGGACTGAGCGAACGTTTTCTCATTCTTGCCTTGAGAACAAAGCCAGAGCCAATAAATAGAACCGTGACAACGGCTAATGCCAAGGTGAGAAAAGGCATCCGTAGACTGATAGCAAAGCTGATGCCAAGCATAAAAACAATCGAGATGATGGCGTAGGTCAGAGCGAGAACTGGCTTCATCAGATAAGCTCCCTTCGTCAACTGTTACAAAGAGGTCGGTTATTATACCGACCTCTTTGTTTTACTTATAGATTATATCCGGGTGCAACTTCTTCTCCAGTCGAGAATCGCTAACCCAACCGACGTAGGAGTGCTGCGGCTGATAATGCTCATCCATCCGCAGCACTGCGATGAATGGATACTGTTTGCGGTGGCGATAGCGGACATCAGCCCAACGTACCTCATACCCATTGTCAAGCTCGCGAACCTCAGCACAGGCAAAGGAGGAAAAATAAAGGAATGCTTTTACATCTGGGTGAGCCTTGGATATTTCAACAGCAGGATGGTGTTGACAGGCGACTCGGTCGATCCAGTGTAACTTATTGTTTTTCAGTTCACCGACAACAAAAGTTCCGTCATACCTCCGTTTCACCACATTCCAGATGCTCATCTTCACGGTGGGGAATAAATATATGCGATCTCCTACATGAAAATCGGTATCCTGCAGCTTAGTGTGCTGTTCCAGCAGGTAATGATGGATGGTCCTCCACACATAATACAGTGCAATCATGATGTATAAGGTCAGGAAAATGACCTGAGGGGCCGCCACATGCAATGCCCATAGACAGATAGCCAGCAGATGGGAAAAGAAAATAAACGGATCAAAGATGTGAATGATATTCCAAGCGATCCATTTATCCGTGATCGGTTTTGCCGCTTGTGTTCCATAGGTATTAAACAAATCGGTAAACACATGAAAAAACACAGCACCCGCTACCCATGCTCCAAGATGGAGCCAAGGGACGCTTGGGAAAAATAATGAGATTACGCTGGTAATAATCAGTGACCAGAGAATTAAAGCAGGAAAAGAATGTGATGTGCCTCGATGGTTTTTTATATAAACCGCATTCCCGCGAAAGCGTAGAAGACCGTCTGCATCAGGTGCTTGCGATCCAAGAACAGTCCCCAGCATAATGGCAACAGCGGCGGTCGTATTACCAGCGATTACTGGATCGAGATGGGCAAGACCTGCGAGCCCCACACCAATAAGGAGATGGGTTCCCGTGTCCATGAATAAATCCCTCCTGTCGTCTTTACTCTTTGATTGTACCATTTCCTTACCCAATAAATGAAATCTCTACGCTTTTTGTCACGGCTTATCGGCTGTTATTAGCCCAAATAGCTCATCCTGTGGACGATATTCTTATTATTTGTTCTTATCATCTGATGGATACCTAAGGCTAAAAAAAAGCCGAGCCTCGGGGAGGTCCCTTAGGCTAGGCTTGAGAAAAAGTATTCAGTTACTTATTAACGTGGAAGGGGCACACCAGGCGTATTAAAGTAATTTAGTTCTTCGTCAAAAGTAATATAATCCAAGTTGATGGTAAGGAGCAGATAGCGTTTACCCGTCGTAGCGTCACTAATGATGATATGATCTCTTCCGGCAGCTTCTAAACGGCCTTTAAATATTTTGGCGTTCCACTCCACATTATTTTCGTAGGTCATATAAATCGTAGCTACTTTCCCTAAGTTGAGGCGGAGGATATTCTCCACATAAGATTCTTCGGTTCGTCCTGGTGGTAAAGCGCCGGGCACAGGAATACCAGTAGGAGTGATCGGTGTGCCGGCTGGAACGGCCCCGGGCACTAAGGCCTGACCGTAAGCTTGAGGATTCTGCGCATAACCTTGCGGAACACCACTAGTCGTTGCTTTGGGGTAGTCCGTCGCTCCAGCTGGGAATGGAAAACCAGTTGCTGGCTGTGTTGGGGAGCCGTAAGGCATAAATCCATAAGGTCGGAAATAATATTGTTCTTGTTCGTGTACGCTCATCTCATAATTCCTCCTAAATTTAATTAACGGCCAGAAAAGAGACTTTGGCAGTTCTCGGGAAGGGGGGTAAAGAAGCAGTGACTTTTGTATTTTCCGGTAAGGGGTTGATTGTACCACTGGGCGGGGCATTCGCCAGTAGGGCGGAAATACCACAGCGAGTTGCTTGCTGGGTAAGGGCGTTCCCCATTGATCGCTCTTTGAGCGAGTCGCCTATCTCTCTCACGTGCTTTTTGATAAAAGTAGCCGAATTGGGTGGCTTCAAATCCGCCAGGACTTTGAAAAACAACATCATTGATGTTTCTTTGATTGCGAAAGTCGAGGCAGTCGGCAAGCGCACGGTTAACGACCACGTTGCCAACCATCAGCATACCGAGTTCGCCTTCACCTTCCGCTTCCGCCCGGATCAGCCGAGCAAGCAAATCAACGTCGCTAGAGTTTGCCTTGACTACGGCCATGTAATTATCCTTCCTTTCCCATATAAGCTGGTGTTTTCATGCTGCCAGCCACGTTATATTTGAAGCATATGGGCATTAGCTCAAAAGCGTTCCAATTATTTTCGTGTGAACTGTTGGTTTAAAGCTTGGCAGTTTGATCATCATCCCAAGAATGTTACGAAACTGTGACAAACGCTTATTTTTCACAGTCAGCCAATGGTAGAAGTTGATTTAGTTG
>JAIMBU010000121.1 GCA_023511325.1 Gorillibacterium sp. | reverse complement strand
GATAAGAACGGATAAGGAGAAACCTTATCCGTTCTTATCTTTTTCTAGAATTTTAATTGACTTCTATAACTTCAACCATTCCTCCAGCGGAAGGATGGGCTCCGCCTTTAAATCAAGGGATGCAAATTGCTGCCGCTGCCATTTTAAATAGGCTGCTGCCCCAATCATTGCTGCATTATCGGTGCAAAGAATAAGCGAAGGAGCAAGCAGCGGAATGCCTGCTTCCGCACAACGAGCTTCAAGCCGTTCACGCAAGCCCTGATTAGCAGCAACGCCACCCGCCAGAACAAGCTGCTTCGCACCATATTCCTTCACTGCACGCATGGCCTTCTCGGTTAAAACATCACAGACGGATTCTTGAAAGCCACGAGCAACGTGAGCAGGATCAAGTACTAATCCCTTCATCTTCGCTTGATTTAGCGCTGCCAACACGGCTGATTTTATTCCGCTAAAGCTGAAGTCGTAGGAATCCGGTTCTAGCCAAGCACGCGGAAGCGGCAATGCTGATGATGCTTGCTGAGCGAGCTTATCTAGATATGGACCCCCTGGGTAAGGCAATCCCAGTGCTCGAGCTACTTTGTCATAAGCCTCACCAACAGCATCGTCGCGTGTGCGGCCAATAATATGGAAATCACCTGGCGCCTCCATCACGATCAGTTCCGTATGTCCGCCTGATACCACTAGGCAGACAAGTGGATACTCCATGTCGTGCACGAGGGTATTGGCATAGATGTGCCCGGCGATATGATGGACTGCAATGAGCGGCAGTTGCAGCGAGAAAGCAAGGGCTTTGCCTGCGATCATCCCGACCAGTAGGGACCCGACAAGTCCGGGTCCTTGAGTCACCGCTACAGCGGATAGATCCTCCGGCGCAACTCCTGCTTCTTGAATGGCCTGCTCAATAATCCAAGTGATCGATTCTACATGCTTACGCGATGCTACCTCGGGCACCACACCTCCATACTGCTTATGGATATCGATCTGACTGGATATAACATTGGAGCGAATGATTCGCCCATCTTCAATGATAGCAACGGATGTCTCATCGCAACTTGTTTCCACCGCCAGAATGTAACAGGGGCGGTGTTCTTGGTCTTGTTGCTGGTTCATGCTGGTGCTCTCCTTTATTTACGCATGTAAGGCTCGAGGTCAGCCCACATAATTAAAGCATCCTCGTTATTATCTGTATAATACCCTTTGCGCACGCCAGAATCGATGAAGCCCATTTTACGATAAAGGTTTTGAGCAATATTGTTCGATACCCGAACCTCTAAAGTAATTCTCGCCGCTCCCATAAAGCTCGCCGTCTTCATTAATTCACTGACCAGACGGTGGCCGAGCTTCATTCCCCGGTACTGCTTGCGCACAGCGATGTTAGTAATATGGGCTTCATCCAAAATCAGCCATAAACCGGCATATCCCGCTACATCTAGTCCACATTGCATAACCATATAATGAGCAAAATGATTATTCGTGAGCTCGTTATAAAAAGCTCCTGCTGACCACGGAGTTGTAAAAGCTTCCTTCTCGATCGCACAAATATCATCAATATCGTCCAGACTCATCCTTCTAAACGTCAAGGCCATATGATCGTAATGCACACGCTCCTCCACTAACGAGCCTCCTCCCTCCGTTTGGCCAACAGATTCACTTCCGCTTCTGCAAGTTGGGTATAATTTGGCATAAGCTCGTGAGCATCAGCCGCTCCTCCACTTTCAAGCACATGCTCCGCTAAACGCCCTACATGATAAGCCCGCATCAGAAGGGGCAAAGCAATCGTTAACCCCTCTTTCCATCTTGCAGCAAATGTATCGATCCATTCTTGAAAGCCTTCTATTTCTCCAACAAAAGCGATACGCGACGGGGGAATCGTTGCCTCAGCTATCAAATGTAGTAGGTCTCCCACCCATGTTTCCAGCAGCCGTACACCATCTATTTCTTTACGGATGAAATTCATGCCTTCAAAATAATACGCTTCATTTTCTACACTAGTCACATGAATTGAGGCTTTATCCAGACCGTCCGCTAAAACAACGCTTGCTGCAATTGCCAGTCTCTCATCCTGCTGTCCAACTTCACTCGACAACGATTGCTTTGCGCTCTCATCCTGCTGCCCAACTTCACTCGACTCCGATTGCTTTGCGCTCTCATCCTGCTGCCCAACTTCACTCGACTCCGGTTGTTTCGCTTTCTCATCCTGCTGCTCTGCTATAAACAGGGCTGTAAAAGCTTGCCCTCTGCGCGCATTCATCAGCGGTACAATCCAAACAACTTCCTTGGCTTCTAGCGGCAGCGGTACGGCTTCCCCGGCTGTTCCTAAGACTGCGCCTAAAGCTAATGCAGCCAAGCTGGAAACGCCAACAACCGGCTTGCCCAAGGTCCATGCCATGGTTTTGGCAGCTGTGACTGCGATGCGAACCCCCGTGTAAGAACCGGGACCGACTCCAACACTAAATCCCTGCACCGTTTCTGGCCTCATGTGAAGAGACTCTAATAGTTCCTGAATAATCGGAAACAAATAGATGGAGTGATTGCGATCAGCCTGCACTTTTCGCTCGCCAATAAGCTGGTTGCCTTCAAGCACAGCGACCGCCATTGAAGCCGTTGAGGTGTCAAAGGCGAGCACCCGACCAATACCTAGGGTAGCCGTTTTTTTAACCGTTTCTTGCTCCTTATTCTTCTCTTGCACCATATCCTTTTCGTGCTGAATATCCGTCATGTTAAGACTCCATTTCGTTTCAGTGCAATGCACCATGCTTGATACGGCTCACCTACGGGCGTCAATAGAAAACGACGCTCATCGGGACCGATGTACTCAATAGAAATATGTAACCGCTGATCGGGTAAAAGCTCCTTGATCCGCTCTGCCCATTCCACTAACGTAACGCCGCTACCATAAAAATAATCGTCTAAACCAAGCTCTCCTGCTTCCTCAGAGGTTAAACGATACACATCCATATGATAAAAAGGCATACGCTCACCAACGTACTCTTTAATGAGCGTGAATGTCGGGCTATTCACCAAGTCACGCACCCCAAGGCCAGCAGCAAGCGCCTGAGAGAAAGCAGTCTTCCCTGCGCCTAGATCCCCATCCAAGGCTAATACCGAGCCTGGTAGGAGGAACTCAGCCAGAGCCGAGGCTAAATGACCCGTTTCCTTCAAGCCAGAAGACTCAAACGTATAGACCGGCGTTTCCTTCACATCCTCGTGCTCCTTTGCAAGTGTTTTCCAAATTCGTATAAGTCAATGAAACCTTATTATATCCCTGCAACCCGTTGCTATCAAGGCTGTTCATCGCAGTCACTCATATTGCATCTGACTTGCGGGGATACTGACAGGGGTTCGATCAAACGAAGGAAAAGGAGGGTTAACCCTTGCACACGATGTGGAAAGGCGCCATTAGCTTCGGGCTTGTTCACGTTCCTGTACGCATGTTTGCCGCTACGGAGGACAAGGATATCACTATGCGGTACATCCATAAGGTCTGCTCGACACCGCTCAGCTACGTGCGCACCTGCCCAACCTGCAACAAAGAAGTGGCTTGGGAGGAAATATCTCGGGGCTATGAATATGAACCAGGACGGTTTGTTTTGTTTGAGAAAGAGGAACTGGATGGGTTAGCAGCAGAAGGAACTCGGGAGATAAAAATATTAGATTTTGTTGATTTACAGGAAATCGATCCAGTTTATTTTCAAAAAACCTACTATTTAGGTCCCGGTGATACGGGCACCAACGCCTATAGTCTTTTGCTTGAATCGTTACGGCAAACAGGCAAAATTGGCATAGCCGCGGTGACGCTTCGTTCCAAAAGTAGCCTTGCTGCCATTCGTGTGATTGATCGGTGTATTGCCATGGAGACCATCTATTTCCCAGATGAAATCCGCTCCATTAACCAAGTACCAAACCTACCCGAATCCGTGCAAGTAAATGAGAAGGAACTGAACATGGCCAAGATGCTGATTGATCAACTGACCACTCCCTTCACGCCTGATAAATATAAAGATGATTACCGCGCAGCGCTAACTAAAATGATTGAGCAGAAAATAGCTGGAGAGGAAATCAGTGCAGCACCCGAGACCAAACGAACCAATGTCATCGATCTAATGGCAGCTCTACAAGCCAGCCTTGATGCTACGAAGGCAAGTCCCGTTACTGACCCGGGTACAGGTACTACGCCAGGTAAAACAAAGACAAAAACCAAAGAACGCAAGCAAAAACGAACAGGAGCGTAACCCCTTTCCTCGGAGTTGTGCGGTCGTATCTACATTCCTTAGATGCTCCGACTCAACTCCGTACATAAATTTCCCTCCCTCAGTAAAAACTGACAGAGACATCTTGCCGTTTATAAAGCAACCGCTCATAAGGACTGCAAAAGTTCAATAGCAAAGTAGGTGAAACCATGGATAAAAAAACGAAGAAAAACCCATCCATTCCCCCAGAACCAACAGATTTCTCCGTTGTGACTGATCTGAAATCAACTTTAATTTCTTCTGACATTGATGATAACGAGAAGTATTTACGGGAGATTTTCAAAGATTGCTCGGATGTGGTCATCCGCCCCTTCCAATCTGACCCCGGTGTGCGAGCGATAGCCGTTATGGTGGACGGTCTGGTTAAATCTGAGCTTGTCCAGCGAACACTGGAAATGCTGATGGTTTATTGGAAAGGCGAGGGCTCCGATGTTGAAATGATCAAGGAGAAGATCCTTCCTGTCTCCCAAATTTCACTCGTTGATAACTATTCTGACTTACTGGATGGTGTTCTAAGCGGAGATACGGCGATTATACTCCAGGGAAATACCAAAGCAATACTGGCCGAGATTCGTGGACCAAATATGCGTTCTATCGGTAAGCCCTCCACAGAAGAAACTGTTCGTGGGCCACAGGAAGGCTTTATCGAGAGCATCCGGGTAAATACTTCCATGGTAAGACGCAAAATCAAGACGCCAAATCTGAAGATGAAAGCCCTAAAGCTGGGTCGGCACAGCAGAACAAATATCGCAGTTGCTTATGTCGATGGAGTTGTTGATCCAGAATTGGTGAAGGAAGTTCTTAGTCGCTTGGAACGGATTGATGTGGACATCATTCTCGAAACCGGACAGCTTGAAGAATATATTCAAGACAATGCCTACTCTCCTTTTCCACAAATCCAAGTTTCAGAGCGGCCCGATACAGTAGCAGCCGCACTGATGAACGGAAGAATTGCGATTTTTGTCGATGGTACTCCCATGGTGATGATTGTCCCTACTGTCTTTCTTAACTTTATGCTTTCTGTTGAAGACCATTACGAGCGGTTCCAGTTTTCCACCTTTTTGCGCTGGCTACGTTATGCATTCTTGTTATTTTCTTTGTTTATACCGGCTTGGTATGTAGCCAGTACGACCTTTCACCCCGAGATGATCCCGACCAGTCTATTACTCAGCTTCGCCTCCTCAAGGGAAAAAATTCCTTTCCCAGCTGTTATTGAGGTGCTGATTATGGAGGTCGTCTTTGAAGCTCTCCGGGAAGCAGGCATTCGGCTACCTAAACAGGTCGGTTCAGCACTGAGCATTCTTGGTGCCCTGATTATCGGACAAGCCTCTGTGGAAGCGGGTATCGTCTCCGCCCCTGTGGTTATCGTCGTGTCGATTACCGGAATCGCTTCTTTTACCATTCCTCAATTTAATGCAGCGGTAGCTTTGCGATTATTACGATTTCCACTGATTATTCTCGCTTCTATGTTCGGTGTTTACGGCATTCTCATCGGTGCAATGTTCATAGTGGGTCATATGGCTAAGCTGCGTTCCTTTGGTATACCTTACCTATCACCTGCGGCTCCATTCTCGCCAGATCTTAAAAATGCGTTGATCCGCATGCCTCACTGGGCTGCCACCACCCGTCCCTCTTACTTGCATCCACAGGACTCCGTTCGCCGCGATGAAAAGACCAAGCAATCCATTGAGCAGAATAATGGAACCAAAGGAATCGGTGTGGACCATTCATCTCAAGGCGATCAGCAAGGCGATCAGCAAGGCGATCAGCAAGGCGATCAGCAAGGCGATCAGCAAGGCGATCAGCAAGGGGGGAAATCAACAGATGAGAATAAGGATAGCACGACGACCTCATGATCAACATGTAAACGGTAGCCTGCATGTACCCTCTGCTTCCAGCAAACTGACAGCTATCATGAGACGTCTTGCCGTGAGTTGCTCACTACTCATGATTGCTACCCTATTAGGCGGCTGTTGGGATCGTACAGAGCTGAACGATACAGCCATTGCCTTAGCCACAGCTATAGATGCAGGTCCAAATGAATCGATCACTGTTACAATCGACTATCCTATACCAGCGAAGCTAGGTAAAGCGGGTAGTGGAAATGAGAAACCTTATACCTTCATCCAAAGTACTGGCGTATCTTTTCGTGATGCTGTAAGTAAAGGCCAGAATCGCATGTCCCGAAAGCTTAACATCTCACACAGACGTGTCCTTGTTATTGGAGAAGAGATGGCCAAACGAGGGCTGCGTCCCGTCTTCGATGAAATCACTCGTTTGTCGGGAAGTCGCTTGAATGGCATCGTGGTCATTGCTCGTGGAACTGGTTCTGATGTTTTACATGGCGTAACACCCATTGATGAATACGCTTGGGAGGGCTTACGAGAATTTGGCAAAAGCAGGGGCCGTTCATTAATCGAAATTAAGAATGTTGCCGAAAGCCTAAGCAGTCAAACCAATGATCCCATTATTCTCTATATGGGCGTAGAGGATAACAAGGATGGTGGGGAGAAATCAAGTAAACAAATTAAGTACCTGGGCTATGCCCAGTTTCGCAGTGATAAAATGATTGGTATTTTTAAGGATCAACAAGTGTCTGGCATTCGCTGGCTAAATGGACATTTTATTCCTTATGAACTAAAAGCCTCCTTGCTACCAGGACAAACTATTACCCTTAACATTATGGAGGGACGCAGCACATTTCGTCCTCGCATTCTATCAGGAAACAAAGTTCGATTTGATCTTGAGGTCAAAGCCGTTTGCAGCGTTTCCGGAAATTATGGACTGCTTGAATTGGATGATATGAAGAATATCAAAGAACTATCTATTGAAATATCTAAAGTCATCCAGCAATCGATCGAAAGTGCATTCGCCCAAATGCAAGAGCAAAAAACGGATTCAATTGGTTTTGGTAACCGCGTTTTCCGAAAATATCCTCGA
>JAIMBU010000120.1 GCA_023511325.1 Gorillibacterium sp. | reverse complement strand
ATATATGCCATACGCACGCCACTGAAACGTTGTTTTAATGCCTAACAGTTGTCCAACTGCTTCTCCGTATGATTCAGTGACAGGCCAGTCCAAGAATTCAAGATGTTGTTCGCCACCGCCATCAACTGATTGATGCCAAAGTTCAATCCTATCAGGTGGAACGCCACTATTTAGGAGGTGGAACACACAAGCCATTGAGTCCTTACCGAACGATTCAGAGACAATAATTTTATCGTATTCATCCAAGGACAATAATTTAATGGGTTCAACTTTTTCCAAACTGCGTTCAATCTCAACCTCAAATTGCATTGCTAATTGAACAGTCACCGCCCGCCTCCCCCTTGGTACTGGCTCCCAATGGATCCATCTGCAAAATTCACACGCATCTTCAGTTTCAGAGAATGGATCGTCTCAGTCATGCTATCAAAGTCATTCCGGTACTTTTGCATCCTTCCATACGACTCCGCTTCAAGCGTCCGAACCCCCTCGGTTTGGACCTCCGCATTCTCTTTCTTCGGCCGCTCTGCAACGATGTAGGCTTTAGCGTATTCAGTATCGCGTCTTACATGAATGTGCTTATACAACCGATCACATTCAGCTGATACCTCTCCGATAAGGACCAAACACTTAGCAAGGAGTTCGATTTTTTTCAGCAGAGGCCCAGTGTCATCCTCTGGAAGTTCACTGGCTAACTCTCTGTATCTATTGATTTCTGAGATGTAATGTTGAAGATTCAATAGATCAACTCCTCGACCTTATTTCTGAAAGGAACCGACTTGGCAACACGTCTCGCTCCACGCCCCATGCAGGCATGTGTTTGCTCTTTACCGTTAGGATTAAGCGTTTTTTTGCCCGTGTAACGCCTACGTATCCAAGCCGCCGCTCCTCTTCAATGTCACTGGTGTTCTGGCTGGGAAACACACCTTCGTTCATCCCGACCATGAACACATTCTCAAACTCCAAACCCTTACTACCATGAAGCGTCATGAGTTTTACACAGTCACGATCATCAAGCAGCTTGTCGTGAATATCGCGTATCCTCAACCATTTCAGGAAGGTTGTAGGGCTTGTGTCTTCCCCCAGGTTGATCTGGCGCTCTGTCCAGAAGGCAATGTATTGTTTTGCTTCATTAAGGTCTGTAATGCGGTTGTTGAGGTTTCGTTCCTCGTACCACTCTACTAACCGCAATTCATCTATGAGGCATTGCAAAGCATCGATCACGTTATCCATTTGTAAAATTTCATGTGAAAGATTGTCCATAAACTTCGCGACGATCTGTACTGCTTCGCTATCTGACAAGCCCAACGCCTCTCTCAGCGAGATGGATAGGTCAGTCGATAATTGCTCTGCTTGCTGAAGCTGAAGGTCTGTTAATACTGGCTCAGGGAACCGCAGAGCCCGTTTGAAGTTCATCTCATCTTTTCGATTAATGATGCAATCTAGATAAGATGTAAGTAGCTTGATATCATTTTTTTTGAGTGGATCATCTGCACTACTCAAGACCATCGTAGGTATGCCCTCATTCTTGAGCTTCCAACGGATATTGGCTATCTGAGCATTTGTCCGAGCAAGCACGGCGTAATCGGAATAATGCTCTTCGTCGCTTTTCCCCCGAATCGTGTCGATAATGAGTTCGATTTCAGCGTCTTGATTAAGAACACGAACCACTCGAACAGGTTCGCCAGACTTGTCAGCAACCAACGTCATGTCTACCCGAGTTACATTATGTGAGATTAGATTGTTGGCCGCTTCGATAATCTGTTCTGTTGATCGATAATTCTTTTCAAGCTTGATAACTTCGGTGCTGGGATATTGATCTGGAAACTCCAAGATGTTCTCAATCCGTGCTCCAGTAAATCGATAGATGGACTGGTTAGCGTCTCCCACTACAAAAAGGTTAATAGGATTAAGTTGATTGATAAGTTCCAGTTGTTCACGATTGGTGTCTTGGAATTCATCCACGAAACTATATTTCCATTGCTTCCGGTAATACTCTGTAACGTCCGGATGCTTCTCGAACAGTTCATTGACCTTGTTAATTAGCTGGTCCAGATCGACAGCATTGAATCTCTTAAGCTGCCACTCATATTCCTTGAGTACCGCCGACTCTGGACCTTCCTTCACGGGCTTACCTACCCTCGCAACCACCTTGCTAACGCTTGTCCTACTGGATAAGCCAAGCATCATAATGATGGACTTGACGATCTCTTCTCTGTCTTCCTGACTGTAGATGGTGAAATGTTTGTCCAGTTTTAGCCGATGGCCCCATTCTTGTAAAATTCGAACGGCAAGAGCGTGGAAGGTGCAGCATACAAGCTTTTTAGATTCCTTTTCACCAATTAGCAACGCGAGTCTATCTTTCATTTCCTTAGCTGCCGCCCGTGTGAAGGTAATCGCTACGATGCTGGATATACCAACCCTGCAATTGAGGTTAAGATGCGCGAGACGATGGGTTAAGACTCGAGTCTTTCCACTACCCGCCCCGGCCATCAACAAAATATGATTGGATTCGGACAGGACAGCGGCTTTCTGTTCATCGTTGAGACCGTTTGTGAGATCCATTAGAACCCCACATCCTCAACTGCAACCATCGGAGTTAAGTCCCATACCTTCCATCCGTCCAACTCCTTGATGTCAATCACACCAGCTATCAGAATGTTGTCTAACTTGTGTGACAAGGCGTTGAGTCCGTTGAGTGCACCGATCAAGTTCACCTTGTCCAAGTTCTCAATGTTGTCCAATGCAAGCACCTTCAGCGGCAAATCCTTTCGTTCAAGCAGCGTCACAAGGAATGCCGACATAAACATTAATTGCTCACCAGTTGATAAAACATCAAAATTAGTTTTACGCCCATACTTGGTCCATCCGAACTGAAACACTTCTTTGCCTGTTTCGGATTCGGTGCTGAAGAAAACTGGATAATGAATGCCCATGAGATTAAGGTTTTCGTTGATTGCTCCTTCGATGGGACCGATAATGCTTTTCACAAGCTCGCCTTGAATCCCTTTGGAACCCAATTCCTTTGAAATGTTTTTAGCAGCAGTCCATTTATGTTGAGATTTACGAGCATTAATCATTGCCGTTTGAGAGTTGGAAAGCGTGACCTTTGCCTTTTCCTTCTCTCCAATTACTGCTTCCTGTCCAGAAATATTTACGGTCAAGGCTGCATGCTGATTTTCTAACACATTCATCTGCGTATACATTGGTTGCTTCTCATTTGTCAGTTTATCGAGTTCATCTTGCAAAGCAACGATCTTACCTTGTGCGTCGCGCTTGACCTGTAATTCTTCACGTTCGGATTCTCTGACCTTATCAATTTTGGAACGAATTACAGTATTCTCTTGAGCTTCAACGGAAACCGCAACGTACAACGATCTCAACTCGCGGTCTAGTTCCGTTTCCTTATCGAGCATGGTTTTAATGTCTGCTTGAGTGACATTTATTTGTTCCTTCAGCTTTGCGATATCGATCTCCAACTTTGGGATATTGTGAGTAGCGTGGTTCAGAAACCCAGTGAAGTCCTTTTCACAAGCGATAGAAGCATGCAGTACACAAGTTCCAGCGCCTTTATCTGCGATATTCTTACTCACCCTAGATACTTGATCAAGTTCACCTTCAAGCTTGATCAATCGCAATTTTTCG
The DNA here is from genome assembly GCA_023511325.1 of Gorillibacterium sp. GTDB lineage: Bacteria > Bacillota > Bacilli > Paenibacillales > NBRC-103111 > Gorillibacterium. The sequence goes on along the minus strand of JAIMBU010000120.1, from coordinate 3,561 downwards.
GTATCCAATTCAGTTGTCTTGCCATCTCTCTGAATTTTGAGGTCGTTGATTGTGTTCTGTATTTGTGCAGACCCCGCAGCAATGTCAGTCGTTTTAATCTGAGCATTGAGTTTTACCACTTCTTGCTCATAGTCTCGTAAAGGCTCCGCATTCATTAATACAGTTTGCTGAATGATGCTATCGTTAAGTTCAGCTTTTCTGATCTTCTTCTGTTCCCATTGGCGTTCAATTTCTTTCCCCGCTGTAATTTTCCCGTGAATATCCGTGAGATTAACCCGCAGCTCTTTCAGCTCTTCCTTCTTGGAAACGATGTCCCTATCCGTTTCTTCCAACTGGCTTTTCATTTCGGATAACTCGCGAACCGCACCGGTTGCATCGCTCTTCTTGTCGTTCCACATCCGTTGTTGGTCTGATGCCCAGGTAAGCATAGATTGGAGCCCGGCTGTGAGATCATAACCATCGGGCCATTCGTTCAGACATTCTTTAATCATGTCAATAGTTACCGCATATAGATCAGGATCATTAACCTTACAGCCAAGCGTTAAGAGGTTTTCCTCCATCCGTTTCAAAACAGTAGCTTTGTCCCAATTGTCTGATTGAATGGGAGACAGCCCGTAAACAAATTCGCGCCGTTTTGCATCAGATAGATTGAGAAACTCTTGAAAATCGAACACTACTGGCAAATCGCCAACCTCGGCTGTTACTCTGGCTTTCATTTGAGTAGCCGTTTTCTCTCCTCTGCTGGGCGATACGGTCAATTATTCACTGTACTTGATATCTTTAGTTTCATCTGCTTTAAGCTTCTCTGTACGGGTAATGGTGCGGTCAAATGAGAACTCGTCCGTCTGTAATCCAGCCGACATAGCTTCACTCGTGCTGAGCTTGAACGCTTCTTGTTGTGTCTTGCCTTTACCCGGCACGTAACCTTGAATAGCAAAAGCTACAGCTTGGAGCCTCGTTGATTTACCTGATCCGTTTGGACCAACAAAAATATCCTTACCTGTTAATTCTTGATTTGCCGTGTTGCCTTTTATGCTTTTAATCCGAATTTGTTTAATCATTAGAAACGAGGCCCCCCAGTATAAGATGTGTAGCTGAATACTTCATTGTCCTGTTCTTCAGATGCGTTCGTGACTGACTCTTTCACTTCTGCCCCGCTGACTTTGCCTGTTTTGGAATACTCTTCTGCGATTAGGTTTAATTCGTCCTCAATCAGATCTGATCGGTACCCCACAATAAGCACATTGGTGTAACCATTAATGACCTTCAGCTTCCCTGGCATGCAGGGTTGTTGTTTAATAGAAGCCTTCCATGCCAATGTTTGAACGATTTTATCGCCATGTTCCTTGTTGGTCACCAGATTTTGAATGGCCCTAATGACCTCAATGTTGTCATGTCTGCCGTAAACCCCAAGGTTGCCTTGAAAGGGAATAAACAAGCCAGCTAGCTTTTCTTCTTCACTCATAGATGCAGCCATACACAGCTTTCCAGCGTCCCTATTGGATTCAATAACAGCCAGCAGTTCCTTCACGAACCGCAGCCTAACATCGAATAGTACAGTTGCAGCACTAACAATAAGATTACCTGAAGGCCCTTTGCATACGGTTATCTTGTGGGACCAGAATCTTTCAGCCGTACCCGACTCTGGATCAAATTCCACATAGGGGTTACATGCTTCGCGACCATCTGGGAGTCTAAGTGTGTTAGGAGTAATGCAGGCAATACCAGCAACCACGTTGCATGCTCGGTAGCCCTCAGCACTCATGCCCCATTCGTTATTGTCATGCTGCATCAAGTGTCCCGACTCTTTGGATAAACCAATCATCGCTGTGGTGCAGTCAGCACTTATAAATAGATTGCCGTTTTGCAAATTTGCTGGAATCCAATCTTCCGGTCTATTAAATAATGGAGTAGTCATTCACAATCCTCCGATTCATGTGATATAATGGTAGGCGAAAGCTAGCTCTGGAAAGTGAGCTTTCAACCAAATGTGTTACTTGCCGAAAAAATCAACTTTGCCGAGTTGGTTTTTTCTTTTGCCCTAATCATGGTTCGAGTGTGCGAAGCTCTACTTCCATGATGGCGATTTCCTTATCTAGCCACCATTTACCTTCTTCACACACTTCTCCGCTACGTTTCATAGCAATAAATTGATTTAGCCTCCGCATGATTTCCACTCGTTCCATCAGCCGTTCTTCACTCACTCTGTTCACCGCCGACCGTTACCGCTTCATACTTCTTCCGGATGTTCTTGGCGTAATAGCTCCCAATGGAATCAGCAACCATCATAGCGTTGTATTCTTCATTCGGAACGCCTTGGTAGGTGTAAACCTTCTCGTTGCCTTTAAATTGAACATGCAGGACATTTTCGACGTTGTCATATCCGACAGCAGCAATATTTGACGATTGTACTGGCAAGAGAATCATCCGTTGCCCTCTTATTGCCTTCATTAACTCGATGCGTTCAGGAATGGCCATATTCATCAGTTCGTCATAAGAAGTCCAATTATTATCCATCCACTCGCAAGAAAGTACGGAACCAATGTTATTAGGCAGGACGGAATGTGAGACTTCGAAGAAAATTTGTTGTTCAGTCACTGCTAAAATGGTAATTGGATAGTTTGTGTAGCTTCTATTTACAACGCCTGTTGAAAGCACAACCTCTTTCGTACGCAATGCCTTTTTACCAATAAGCTGATGTGGATACAAATAGTTCACTCTCCATTTCAGGGATTTGATACGACTCGGTGTACTCCGATCAGATGTGATCCTCCGGCCTGAATGACTTAACGAAATCCATTGCTTCATCAAAGTCGATTCTCCGAATGTGAGAATACTTAGCTACGCTGAACTGTTCTTTGAGTTTGCTCCAGATCAAACGGCGATATCTACCAACAAGAGCCTTGAAACTCGCATCGCTTTCCTTATAACGGTCCTTTGTTAAGTCATTGGACTTTGAGAACACTTCGGCCTGTAACTGATAGCACTCCATGTCAGTAAGGACAATACTGTCTCGGACTTCTTGAACCATAATTTGAGTCTCCTCATGCTTCTCAATCATGTCAGCATGGATGCTCTGCATGCCTTGTATCAGCGACCTTATAGCTTGACCTTGCTGTTCTGTCACGGTCATTTGCCGTGCAGCTAGAGCCAAGTAATCAGGCTCATTATCGTTTCTGAGTAATGACATTTCCTTCTACCACCTTTCTTGAATTAATGGACGGACGAACATTTTCGATGAATGTTTCCAACATGTCCAAACTTTCTAGTAGCCTCTTCTTCTCGGCATTACTAGCGCTCGCTAGTGCAGCCAGATTAAACGAAGTTAAAGATGCTTTTTGCAGAAACTGTTTTACATGGATACTGAATTGAATCGTGTTGGTATCCGCTTCATACCTTAGCTTTTTCATAAGCGCTTCCTGTTGCTTCTCATCGAGGTCATCTGTTTGTTGAAGTTTGAGTGCCTCCAGTTCTTCCTTTGCCCTTAAATAACCCGACTGCAATTGCCCAGCTTTAATGATTTCTTTCTCCAAATCTTCCTTAAGTTTGCTCTTCCAATAC
>JAIMBU010000119.1 GCA_023511325.1 Gorillibacterium sp. | reverse complement strand
GCACAGCTTAATGGCTTCATCAAACTTGGCGGGATGTGCGGTTGCGAACGTCACACAAAGCTCATCTGAACCGCTTTGGGTTTCATATGCGGCAATGCCACAAGCCGTATGAGGATCCAATAAGTACCCATACTCTGCTTGATACTTCTGAATAATCTCTAGGCACTCTTCATTATTCACACCATAAGCAGAGAAATCAGATTGTGCTTGCAGCAGAGCCTCCGGCTCCAGCACGATCTTCCCCTCGGTTTGCAGCTTGTTCATATAGGTAGATACCTTCTCAGCGTCTTGACCAAGTAGGTAATACAAATATCGTTCAAAATTACTAGCCACTTGAATGTCCATCGATGGGCTATACGTGCCTCTAAAATGACCAGGCTTGTATTCACCCGTTTTCACAAATCGCTCAAGAATATTATTCTCATTGGTCGCAATAATCAGCTTATGGATCGGCAAGCCCATTTTTCGAGCTAAGAAACCGGAGAAAATGTTGCCAAAATTCCCTGATGGCACGCTGAAATTGATTTTCTGCGCTTTATCTGCTGGCTCTACTTGCAGATAAGCATAGAAATAATAAACCGTCTGAGCTAGGATACGGACAAAATTGATCGAATTAATCGCTCGCAGGTGAAACTTGCTCTTAAAGCTCAAGTCTCCAAACAGCTCTTTGATGATCTTTTGGCAATCATCGAAGTTGCCTTTTACCGAGAGGTTCAAGACGTTGGCATCATCAACCGTTGTCATTTGTAGCTCTTGCACCTTGCTTACCTTTTGATGAGGGTGGAGAATACAAATCTTAATGCCTTCCTTGCCACGAACCCCTTGAATTGCCGCAGCCCCGGTATCCCCAGAGGTCGCTCCGAGAATATGAATGATTTTATCGTGCTTCTTGGAAATATAAGAGTAAAGCTCACCCATAAATTGTAACGCCACATCTTTAAAAGCAAAGGTTGGGCCGTGAAAAAGCTCCAGAATAGAAAGAGTCTCATTCATTCTTTTAACTGGCGCTACCTGTGGACTACGGAAACTGGCATAGCTTACGCCAACCATTTTCTTTAAATCCTCGTAAGGAATCTCGTCATTCGTATAATACGAGAAAATCTCGAGAAACAACGCTTCATAGCTGAGTTTTTTCCATTCCTGCAGGGTCGACGCGGAAATGACCGGGATTTCTGCCGGAACCATCAACCCACCGTCTTCAGCCAAGCCCATTAACACCGTATCAATAAACCCTTTGGGCTCAACCTGACCCCTTGTGCTTATATACTTCATACTTATCCTCCCATGCTTCATGTCCAGGTAACAAGGATAAACGCAAATCTGTTTACCCGTAAATTCATCATAATTACCCTCTATTTTACCTCTAGTTGAGCCGTTTCACCAAGCCAAGATTTATTTATCGCCATAAAAGGTTATTACATTCCCTTGGCCTCATTAGCTGATAAGTAAACCAATGGTTGTCTCGCCCATAGGTACGGATTCCATATTTGCTTCCTGTGCATAGCGAACCTCGGATACCAACACATGCTCACGCAGCACATGGTCAAATCGCTCAAGGGCCTTTTGCAGCTCCGGTTCCACAGCTAAAACGATCTTCACTCGTTTATCAATCGGCAGTTCCAGCTTCTTGCGATAATCCTGAATCGTGCGGATCACCTCACGAACCATTCCCTCCTGTAGCAACTCCTCGGTTAACGTGGTATTTAAAGCAACGGTTAAACCGAAGTCCGAAGCAGAAGCATACCCTTCCTTCGCCTGTTTCTCCACAAGTAGCTCATCCCGTGCAATCGTGACCTCTTCTCCAGCAAAAGTTAACTTTAACCAGCCACTATCTACCACCTGCTTCGTTTCCGCTGCTGACAAACTCTTAAGCTGGGTTTGGATCGGTCCGACTAGCTTACCGTACTTTTTACCTGCCAGCTTCAGATTTAGCTTTAGCGTAAATTGCACAAAATCACTGTCGCTTTCTTCCAAACGAATGCGCTTGACGTTGATCTCATCTTTGATGATGTCTTCAAACTGACCAAGCTCAAATTCATGATCAGAAGAAATAATCATTTCAGCCAAAGGCTGGCGCGTTTTTAATGCCGTTTCATTACGGACGTTACGAGCCAGCTCGACAATCTGTCTAACGTTTGTCATCGTAAGCTCTAGCGCTAAATCAATGGCCGTTTCGTTGGCTTGCGGATAATCCGTTAAATGAACATTTTGCTCACCACCGAGATTATCGTAGATGTCATCAGCAAGCAGTGGGGTGAAGGGGGCAATCATCCTGGCCAGGATCAACAACACCTCGTGCAGCGTTTGGTACGCCGAGCTTTTATCCTCCGTCCACTCACTACCCCAGAAGCGATCTCGGGAGCGCCGGACATACCAATTGCTTAACTCATCGACAAACCCTTCAATCTGGCGAGTCGGATTCAAGAAGTCGTTGACCTCCAGCCCTTTTTGTACCACCTTCAGGGTCGTATTCAGTCTGGAGATAATCCAGCGATCCAGCAGGTTCACGGATAGCGACGTTGAGTGATTTGCGTATTCATATTGATCGATCATTGCGTAAAGCACATAGAAGGCATGCGTGTTATTAATGGTATCGATCACCTTCGATTTAGCTTCAGCTACAATCTGCTTGGAGAACCGTTTGCTATTCCACGGCGCGCTGTCGGAGAGCAGTGCCCAACGCAACGCATCAGCACCGAATTCATTGATGATCTCCCAGGGATCGATGACATTGCCTTTGCTCTTGGACATTTTTTGCCCATTCTCATCGAGAATGTGTCCAGTTGAGAGCACGGCCTTGTACGGCATTTGACCATTATACAATGTGGACACTGCCAATAAGCTGAAAAACCATCCCCGTGTCTGATCAATTCCTTCACAGATCATATCCGCAGGGTACTGCTCGGCAAACTGCTGGTTATCGGTGAAGGGATAGTGGTACTGGGCAAAGGGCATCGAGCCGCTATCAAACCATACGTCGATTACCTCAGGTGTTCGCTCCATGACACCTCCACATTGGCAGCGCAACTTCACTTCGTCGACATAGGGCTTATGCAGCTCCAAGTCGTCACCGATAGGGTGGATCGATCGATCCCGCAGCTCATTGTAGCTCCCCGGAACATATTCCGCACTGCAATCCGCACAGATCCATACATTGAGTGGGGTCCCCCAATAGCGATTTCGGCTGATGTTCCAATCCACAAGCTCCTCGAGGAATTTACCGAAACGGCCTTCACGCAGATGAGCCGGATACCAGGTCACCTTGCTGTTATTCTCGATCAACTGTTCTTTTACCGCCGTCGTCTTGATAAACCAGCTATCCATCGCGTAATAGAGCAGCGGCGAGTGGCAACGCCAGCAGAAGGGGTAGCTATGCTCATAGCGTTCTTTGGCGAATAAAAGCCCACGTTCGGACAAGTTTTTGACGATATCGATATCACAATCCTTAACAAACCGTCCGGCAAAATCAACAACCGCTGCCGTATAACATCCAGCTAGATCGACAACATGAATGAAATCCAGATCATGCTGACGGGCGGTTCGATAATCATCTTCCCCGTGTGCGGGAGCAATATGGACGATACCCGTACCGCTCGTGTCGCTAACATAGTCCGCGTCTACAACGACAAACCCTTTAGTCGCCCGAATATAGCCAAAAGAAGGCTCATAGTCTAGTCCAATAAACTCCGCACCTTTATGCGTGCTGAGAACTTCATAGGGTTCCTTCATGACTTGAGCTACCCGATTGCTTGCGACAATGTAAACCTGATCGTTTTGTCTGACCTTGACGTAGTCCAGCTCTTTATTTACAGCCAAAGCAATGTTAGCCGGAAGCGTCCATGGTGTCGTGGTCCAGGCAAGAAAGCTTTCTTCTCCCTGCTTGATTTTGAATTTGACGGTGGCGCTGAGATCCTTCACATCCTCATAACCTTGAGATACTTCATGCGAGCTCAACGTGGTTTGACAATCCGGGCAATACGGACTAACCCGATGGCCTTTGTACAATAAACCCTTCTGATGGATGGTCGATAGAATATGCCAGACGCTTTCGATATAGTCGTTGGTCAGCGTCACATAAGGCTGATCCATATCGGTCCAATGAGCGACGGCTTCCGTTAGCTCACGCCACTGCTTCTCATATTCAAACACACTGACTTTGCAGGTTTCAATAAATTTGGCCACTCCATATTGCTCAATCTCCTGTTTGCCGGAGATTCCTAGTTGCTTCTCAATACCCAGCTCAACCGGAAGACCATGCGTATCCCATCCTGCCTTACGGACGACGCGGTAACCCGACATTGTTTTGTAACGACCAATAAAATCCTTAATCACTCGTCCCAGCATATGCCCGATATGTGGCTTGCCGTTAGCGGTAGGTGGTCCCTCATAAAAAACAAAATTCGGTTTTCCCTCACGGTTTTCGACGGATTGGCGAAAGGTATCGTTGACCTTCCAGCTCTCAAGCACACGCAGCTCACGGACTCTTGCTTTCTCTTTAACATCAACTTTTCTCATCAGATCACAACCCCTTTTAAATGAATGCCATCATCCAAACGAACGATAATTCACAGCCTGCGAAATAAAGACAAAAAAATCCCGCCCCGTAAGGGACGAGATCACGCTCGCGTTTACCACCCTTGTTCCGTTAACCACCTACCCTAAAGTAAGGTGCTACAGCAACTCGTACAACACACCATCATGCGCCGCCCTCATAACGGTGGGAATCCGGGTCAGCTTACTTCAGATGCTTCAGCTTTCCTTCTCGGAGAGGATTTTCCGCTAACTCTTGAACATTGGCTTTCAGCACATGGCCAACTCTCTGGGGGACAAGGAATTAAAGTACTCGTTCTCGTCAATGAATTTATATAGATGCAGTTGCTTTATTTCTACACTAATCCGGGTCGATTGTCAATGATTCAACCCCAAGCGGAGGATTAGCTCATAAAGGAATTAGGGGCCAAAAGTGACCAAGAATAAGGTCTCAGGGCTGTCCAAAGTGGCGGAGTAGTGGATGGCAGCCTCCTTTTTGTTAGCCTTTGAAGATACTCCGCCTATTGATGTTAAGTCTTGTGGAGGTTATATGTATAACGCTTTCTTCGGCAGCCGACAAAACTGCGATTACGCATACAGCCCAAAGAACTACTGATTGCTCGTATAAAATGCACAACGGAGTGATAAAAAGCAGAAACCCGGTAAGCTTGTTTCCCCACGTATGTAAAATAGCAAACGTATGATATTTGTGTGCTGCTATGGCTAAGTTTGCACAACGAATAAAAGCGGCAAGCAGGATCCACGGCAAAAAAATTAGTATTTCGTTTTTCATCCAGAGGATGATAGACAGAATGACCACCGCAAAGAAAATCAAATCAGCAATTGAATCCAATCTAGCGCCCAACTCGCTTTCTGTTTTCGTTTTGCGTGCAACATATCCGTCTACAGCATCACTACATCCACAAATAAGATATAAAATTAAAAATAATAATGCATGATGAAACGTGAAAAACAAGGCAAGCGAAAGGAAAAGCCTGCTTAGCGAAATGATATTTGCCATCTGTTTCAACAGTATTGCCCCTCTCAAAAACAGACCCCACCGCTGCAAATGGCCATGCCTGTTCATATTCAATTCCAATTATACCAGCTTCACGGGTTAGTCAGCATGAGGCTTCAGCGAAGATTTACTTTGGGTAGAGTAGCGACAATGCTATACTATTTAAGCTGTGATATCTGAGAAGCTTGGGGGAACGTTACAAAGTGGAAAAAACAGGGCAACTCAAAAAAGAAATTGGCCTTGCCGTAGCGATGTCCTTGGTTATGGGTACCGTCATCGGGTCAGGGATTTTCATGAAGCCAGGAAAGGTCATCGAATACGCCGGGGGCTCTTCGCTCGCTCTTTTAGCCTGGGTGCTTGGCGGAATACTTAGTATTGCTGGGGGATTAACCATTGCAGAGGTAAGCGTCCGTATTCCCAAAACAGGTGGTCTGTATGTTTATTTAGAAGAGGTTTATGGTAGGTTCTGGGGCTTTCTATGCGGATGGATGCAGACGATTATCTATGGACCGGCTATTATTGGTGCACTCGGCCTTTATTTTGGCCTTTTGCTTGGTGATTTGTTCTCACTTCCTACCTCATGGAATCTGGGACTGGGGATCGTCACGGTGCTTTTCTTGACCATTATGAATGGGCTTGGCACCAAATATGGTGGGTCCATTCAAGTAATTACTACCGTCTGTAAGTTTGTTCACATCCTACTGATCATTATTTTCGGTTTATGGAAGGGTAATGAACAGGTCCTCTCCGTTGGAAGCGGAGTTACGGCACATCTAGGAATGGGTGCGGCCATGCTCGCCACGTTGTTCGCCTATGATGGCTGGATGCTGGTTGGGTTTGTAGCTGGAGAAATGAAGAACCCCTCCAAGCATTTACCAATCGCTATCATTGGTGGCCTTTCAATTGTAACCATCACCTATGTCATTATTAACATAGCCATGCTTCACGTGATGCCGGCACCGGAGATCGTCACCTTGGGAACCAAGGCTGCTGGCACCGCTGCAACGAGGCTGCTCGGCAACATGGGCGGCAAGTTAGTTACTGTTGGGATTCTGATCTCGATTTTCGGCTGTCTCAACGGTAAAATCCTTGCCTTTCCGCGGATCGCTTATGCTATGGCATTGCGCAAGCAATTGCCCTTCTCTAACCTACTAGCTAAAGTATCTGCAAAATCTGGTGTGCCTTTTGCCGCCATGTGGTTCGAAGTCGTATTAGCGCTCATCGTGATGCTTTTTAGCAATCCAGATTATTTGTCGGATATGGCGATTTTTGCCGTCTATCTCTTCTACATTCTTTCCTTCATCGCTGTATTCGTCATGCGTAAGCGGGAACCTAATTTTAGCACCTACAAGGTGCCCCTGTATCCGGTTATCCCCTTGATCGCGATTGTTGGTTCTCTGTTCATTGTTCTTACCACATTGGTCAATGAATTTGGCGATTCGATGCTGGCGATTGGGATTACCTTGATCGGCTTACCTGTGTATTATTACATTCATTACAAGAAGAGTAAATTAGGAGAATAGCGGTCTAGGTGAGGAACTTAAGTAAGGTAGACATATCTATCCATCCATCGCCTTTTCGCATCACCAAAACCAGATCCTTTGACATGAAGCGTCAAGTGAGCTGGTTTTTGTTCAACCTAGGTAACCTGCTGTTATC
>JAIMBU010000118.1 GCA_023511325.1 Gorillibacterium sp. | reverse complement strand
GTATTGTCATCATCTGATCAAGAAATGGTACAATTAGCAGTGTGCGATGAAGAATGTGCCAGAAAATATTGGGCAATTAAAGGAGATACATCCATGGCAAAAGCGCATAACCGCCGACTACTCACTGATCAGGACTTCGAAGAGGCTATGGAGCTACAGATGGGTTTGCGGGTATTCAAGGATAATTACATCGTAGAGTCAGGTGGAATCATTATTCAGTTTAACGAAAAAACGGTGGTTCTTCAGGCAGGAATTGGCGATCTATCTTATTTAGCGAGGGAATCATGCGAGTTCTTCGGTATAAAGAAGCATTAACTTTCCCTGAACGATAGTGGACTTCCTGCTGTTTATGGGCAACAAGAAAAACCCTTCACAAGCTTGCTTTGGAGGGTTTTAGCAGTAAAGGCTTTTAGTGGAAAAGACTTATAGATACAGGCTTTTAACTAGAGAAACTCAACTTTAGCCCCATAAAGCATAGGCACATAACGATACAATCGGAATGACCCATAATAGTGGGAGCAGAATTGTCCGTCTGGCTAATTTAAAGCGACCTTTGCGATAGTGCAACCAGCTTAGCACAATCGAAAAAATAGCGCCAAGCGGATATAACCAGATGAATCCCAACATAATCATTAAGTGGATATTGGCCAGCGTAAACGGACGATCAACCATCATCGTGGAAAAGGCAGCAAATACAAACCAAACCATGGAAAAAAGCAAGTAAAGCAATTGACATAACCAAATTCGTCGGCTCGCTCTAACGCGTAGCATCCTATGTATCCCCCTCGCCTTTCCGTGATGCCTCCAAGCTAAGGAGGCATGAACGCAAAGGTTTATTCTGGCTTATTCTTTAGCAAGAAAATCATTGATTTCACGATAGATTGCAATAATCTCATCCAGAGGCATCCGCACTAAACCGCTTGAAGAAGGAGCAACAAATTCCTGTAATCCTTCGATTACCGGATCAGCCTGAAAACCCCAAGTAACATTCGCCCGACGACTATACTCAGTGTACACACCTTTCCCGACAAAGCAGGCAACCTGCGGACGAAGTCGGCTCAGCTTGGCGTGAAGCACCTCGCGTCCCCTTGTGTATTCCTCGCGTGTGATCTCCGCAGCCGCTTGAGTGGGTCGGGCAACAATATTGGTAAAGCCATAGCCTAATTTAAGCAGTTCACGATCCTCTTCCGGACAATATAAGCGCGGTGTAAGTCCAGACTGATACAGAATCCGCCAGAAGTTATTGCGTGGATTTGCATAGTGATGGCCCTTTTTACCCGAACGCAAGCTAGGGTTAAATCCGATGAACAGAATTTGTAAGCCATCCTCAAGATGGTCGGGTATCTCGGACATCTATCTTACTCAACCGATAACTTTTTGATCTGTTGGAGGTTTTCTTCGATTTCCTTCTCAAGCTGTAGAATTCGATCGACAAAGGGCTTAATCTGTTCTTCTTGAAAATCTACAGTGCGGCCAGTGAGTGACAGAAAAATCTGTTTGCCGATTTTTTGGAAGTTCTGATCGATTTCTTTTTGCTTGGAATGATTCTGCACCTTTAGGCGATTCACCTCAACAGCCAGTTTGGCCTTATTACCAGCTACGGTAACCCCACTCTTGAGCTTATCAAAAAAACTCATCGCAAATCCTCCTCCTAACTCTCTATTCCTTGTGAGGAACGTAGTACTTCAAACATTTTCGACAAAGAGACAGGGAAATCCTGCCCCTTCAGGTCTTTTATGCGAGTTGCTGCTGATTTATTCATGATAAGCATTCTACCAAACGAGAACGTTCATCCTTGCTCATATTGATTCATCTGCTCATCATCTGCAATATTTTGAATATCCTCAGCTTGGATCGTCAGTAAGCGATAGCCGGTTTGCTGCTGCAGCTTGAGAGCTCGCTCCTTAAAGTATCGGGGACTTGCTTCGCCTGCCTCTTCATCGTAGAACAGCAGCATCCCGTCCGTTTTCTTAAATAGCAGATCATCTCTTGCTCGCAGCTGCCAAATACCACTGTAGGGCTCTTTGCTAACTAACCCATAATAATCCACTGTTTGGACGATTTGGCGGTAATAATTTTGCTTATCTTCCTTCCACTTCGCTTCCGGATTACTGTAAGCAGCAAGGATGGCTACCTTCAAGTGGGGATATTGCTTTTTAAGCTCTAGCCCAACCTCGCAAGCCCACAGGTCAACACCATACTGCCCGGGAGTAATCACCCAAGCTAAACCGTCTTCAATCAGTGGAATTAATTGGGCAGCGATGGCCTTTTTGATGTAGGTAATACCTTGATGCTTTTGATTGCTAATACCGAGCTCATGAGCGCGATAGCCTGTTACGAGTATGTTTTTCATAATCAATCCTTTATCAGCTTACCAAATTTTATTTTACATTCTCTTTGCTTACAGCTGGTAAACGTCCGACTTCTCTGAAACCAATAAACCTTTTCTTTTGCTCACTCCACAAACGAAAGCGCAGAGATCGCAGGCTGGCAAGTAGCGTAATCGATTTAGCCGCTTGAAGCAGAGCATTACTCTGATGGGCGGCTTGAAGATAGTAGTTCGGTACCCGAGGACTCAGGTGGTGAATATGATGGAAACCAATATTTCCTGTGATCCAATGGAGAAGCTTAGGTAGTCTATAGAACGAGCTTCCCTCAAGAGCGGCTTTTACATAATCCCAATCCTCTTCTTGCTCATAATAGGTATCTTCAAACTGATGTTGGACATAGAACAGCCAGATACCAGCGGCAGCTGAGAAGAAAAAGATGGGAGCTTGAATGAGTAGAAACGTCTGCCAGCCAAGGGTCCATGAGAGTAATGCAGCCAAGCCCCAGATGCCAACATTGGTTATATACGTATTCATTCGCTCCTTGGTCCGGGCTCCTTTACGATTGAAGCGGTAATTGATCAAGAAAATATATATCGGCCCGATCGTAAACAGAATAAAGGGATTCCGGTACAGCCGGTAAACCAGTCGCTGAAGTGGCGTTGAAGCTACATATTCCGTCACTGTAAGCGTCCATATATCCCCTGTTCCCCGTTTATTTAGATTACCACTCGTGGCATGATGCACGGAGTGACTGTGTCTCCATTGGTAATAGGGAACGCAAGTGAGAATGCCTGTAATCGTTCCTACGATCGCATTGGCCCTTCGATTCTTGAAAAAGGATTGGTGGCAACAGTCGTGACAGATAATAAATGTCCGTACCAGAAAGCCAGCAGCAGGAACAGTCAAGGCCAGAGTGAGCAAGTAGGATACGGACAAGCTAAGAAACGCAAGATACCAAAGCATAAAGAACGGGACAAGGGTGTTTATCATCTGCCAGATACTTGATTTCAAATGTGACTTTTCGTATGGGGCAATATCTTTACGCCATTCAACCTGTTCCTCATGGGACATCCTTAACGTTCATCCTCTCTAAACTCGTTGTTGAACCTTTATTATACTACAAAATCGATGATAATGATTTTCAATTAAGAATCCCTACATACTTTAGGCATATGAAGATTTGCCTGCTAGAACAATTAAGGTTTGCATTTTATTCAGTTTAGTATTAAACTTATGTTAGTTTAATACTAAACTGATAATTAATCTCAACCATAGAAATAGGAGGAGACTGTCCATGACCGAGCACAGCGAAGCCCTTCCCCACGTGATCGTACAGCCCCCTGCTTTATCGAAGCAGGACGAACGTCGCGGAGTGCTGCTCTGGTTTCGACTTGCTCGCTTCTACAACCAGAGCATTCGCCAAACCAATCAGCATCTAAGTCAGTGGAACATGACGGCAGCGCAATTCGATATTCTGGCTCAAGTCGGAGGAGCAGGTAGGATTACTCAGCAAGAGCTCGCTGACAAGCTTGTCGTAACTAAAGGCAATATTACTCAGTTGCTTGTCAAGGCTGAAGCACAAGGTGTCCTCTCGCGTGAACAACAATGGAAAACCAAATATGTATCGCTTACGGAAGCAGGTAAAAAGTTATATGAGGAAGTGGTTCCCCTCCAGGAGCATTTCCAAGCTGCTAAATTCAGCAGCCTGACCATGGAAGAACAGAAGCAATTTCTTGAACTACTCAAAAAACTACGTTAAGGAAGGTGCGATTATCATGAATGTAAAAGGAATTCATCACATATCAGCCATGACCGGCTCTGTAAAGGACAACTACACTTTCTACACTAAAGTTCTTGGCCTCCGCTTGGTTAAGAAAACAGTTAATCAGGATGATACCACGGCTTATCATTTATTTTATGGCGATGAACGTGGCAACCCGGGAACAGAGCTGACTTTCTTCGATTTCCTTCATGTGGGTCAGAACCGTGAGGGAGTAGGCAGTATTTCCGCAACTTCATTGCGTGTAGCCAGTGATGCAGCGCTCCAGTATTGGGAGCACCGCTTCACGGAGCAGAATGTGCTGCATGCACCGATTACCTCCTACGCGGGACGCAACGTCATCTTTTTTCAAGATCCTGAGATGCAACCGCTCATTCTTGTTTCGGATCAGCAGAATCAAGGCGTAGCCGGCGGAATTCCCTGGGATCGGAGTCCGGTTCCTGTTGAGTTTGGTATTATCGGTTTGGGCCCAGTCAAGCTTACAGTAAGAGATCCTGAATCGACTATCCGTGTACTGGCGATGCTCGGCTTTACAGAGACGGGACGTTATCCCGCTTTTGTACCAGGACAGCCGGACATCATCGTGCTCCAGACAGGGGAGGGTGGATCTGGTGCTGAGGTTCAGGTTGAATCGCGCAACGACCTACCCCCGGCTCGACTTGGTAAAGGTGGTGTCCACCATGTCGCTTTCCGCGTGGAGGATAAGGAAGAGCTACTGGCATGGCTGGATGTCTTAAACCACAACAGCTTGCGAAACTCTGGTTTTGTCGATCGGTTCTACTTCCGTTCCCTCTATTTCCGTGAGCCGAATGGTATTCTCTTTGAGCTTGCGACGGATGGTCCCGGATTCGCTACGGATGAACCTCTTGAGCGTCTTGGAGAAGCACTGTCTCTGCCCCCTTTTCTTGAGTCACAGCGTGCTTCCATTGAAGCAAATCTAAAGCCACTCGATACATCTCTACCACTACCGAGGGAGGGTGAAATGGCATGATTGATCGCTTTGAGCAAGGTAGTAGCGCGCAAGGACCAACCTTGCTCCTGCTCCATGGCACCGGTGGAACTGAAACCGATTTGTTGGAACTCGGACGTAGCCTTGCTCCCGACGCCTCTCTACTTGGCGTTCGGGGACAGGAGCTTGAGCGTGGTATGACTCGCTTCTTTAAGCGGCTTGAAGAAGGTGTATTCGATCAAGAGAATTTGATCTACCGCACGAACGAGCTTCACGAATATATCGACGAAGCTGCCGAGCTATATGGCTTTGACCGTTCAAACGTTTGGGCTGTTGGCTACTCCAACGGAGCCAACATCGCGGGAAGCCTGTTGTTTCATCACCAAGGATCGCTTAAAGGTGCTATTCTCTTCCATCCAATGGTACCCCGGCGCGGAATTGATTTACCTGACTTAACCGGCGTTCCTGTCTTTATTGGAGCCGGAAGCAATGATCCCCTCTGCTCGCCAACAGAAACTAGGGAACTTGCTAGCCTGTTGCAGCACTCCGGAGCCAACGTTGAGCTATTCTGGGGGCATGAAGGTCATCGGGTGACCAGTGATGAGATCACTGTCGCCATCGACTGGCTGACTGGACACCTGGATACTGAATCCTAACAGCTGGACCCTAACGTTGGAAAGAGCATCTACTCCGGCAACGCAGATGATATCGTGAAAATCAGTTTTTATATGGTTAATGTTACATGCGAATGAACAAGAATCAGCGAATAACCTTTAGCTAATTAGCGACTCAGGTTTTATAGCCGGAGTCGCTTTTTCTCTGTCTATATCGACTGATAAAAGCCTAATTAGTAATGATAGAAAAGGGTGTTCATGCGTCGTTAATTCCTACTTGACACGACGGAATAGTAGGCATTATGATGAGTGAAACAAAAATAGAATGTAATAGTCAATTATCACCTAGTGATAAAAAATTGACATTACCACCTGGAGGAGACAAAAGTGAGAGAAGTAACGAAGCAAACATGCATCCGTGCAAGCAAAGGTGATACTCGTTGTTGTTGCTCCCTGATTCATCCCAACATATCATTCTAATCAAACTCAATGATCAAACTATATTTCAACCAAGAGAGGAATCCAACCAATGAAAAAGACATCCTTATTTATTTCTTTTCTACTTGTATTCGCTATTGTCAGTTCAGGCTGCGCCAAGAAAGCGGAGACGTCTGCCTCCGCTTCCCCTGCCTCAGAAGCAACTGCTGCGTCTACATCCCCTTCACCAGAAACATCAGCTCCAGCCGCAGTGACGACAGTAGCCCCGGCCGATGCAACAGTTGATCAGAACACACTAGAAAGCATTAAGAAAGCTGGTAAAATCGTCATTGGTACCGGTGGGAATTATCGCCCCTTTAACTACTATAATGACAAGAATGAGCTAGTCGGCTTCGATATCGATTGGGGTAATATTATTGCGGAAGGGCTTGGCGTGAAAGCGGAATTTGTCACGGGGCAATTCGCTGGACTCATCTCTGGTCTGCTTGCTAATAAATTTGATATCCTGTTTGCTGGTGTGAATGTAACCGAGGAACGCAAGCTGACGCTTGATTTCAGTGAGCCCTATGGCCGTGATGGTGTAGTTGCTGCCGTCAATAAAGCAGCCACAGATAAGGTGGCTAGCATTAACGAAATTAAGGGCAAGGTTGTCGGTGCGATTGCTGGATCGACAGCTGAGAAAGTAGCCAACACCATTGGCGGCTTCAAAGAACTCAAAGCATATCCCGGGGAAACAGAGTTATTCGCCGACTTGATCAACAAGCGCATTGATGTGGTTGCTATCGGGCGGGACGCTGCTGGGGATTATGTGAAAACAGCCCCTAAAGGCAACACGATTGAAATCGCGGGTGAACCGTATACCTTAGCCGACGTAGCTATTCCGATTCGCAAAAATAATAAGGCGCTGAAGGATGCAATCGACAAGATTATTTTGGAGAAGAAGCAAGATGGTACCTATCAAAAATTAGCTGAGGAGCATTTCGGCTTAACGTTTGACCAATAAAAAAGCTTATAACTCAGGAATGACAGCAGCCCCGACCATCTGGCTTTGCCGGGTATCGGGGCTGTTGACGTTCATTCCATTTTCGTTTATTGCGTCATATCTTTTCTAC
>JAIMBU010000117.1 GCA_023511325.1 Gorillibacterium sp. | reverse complement strand
TCATTATAGTGATAATATCAAGAAAAGTTTAGAACAACAATCAAATTTTTAAATTATTGTTAGAAAACATGACATGAAACCCAAATAGGCAGAAATTCGACAAATTTACAAGTCAAAACGGAGGATTGACACGTCCCAGAGTTTAGATTATATTTAACGCCAAGGACGATTGAATCTCTTTCCTCTAGCAGAATCTATGAAGTAGAGCGAAGATGAATTCATCTAAAATTCAAACTCTTACGTTGGAAGCACCCGTAAGCAGAGGCTTAAGCCGCCTCTCTTGCTGGTGCTTTTTTATGTTCTCTCACACGTACTGCTGCGTGTAGTCACTTCAATGTGGAGCCATGCAGATCAAGCTTGCAGACCGTTTTCATCTATCAAGTCTAAATTCTACAAGGGGGTTTTGTTGTGAATATCAGTAAACGTTTGTGTGCTCTCGTAGTTGTCGTTTTTATGCTTTTGGTGATGCCAGGTTCTTTATTTGCAGCTACCACGGAAACAGCTGTTACATTTAAGCCTACTTTCGAGCGATTAGTCATAGGTGCCGATTCAACACTTAGGTTAAAAATAACAGGTCAATATAACGACCTTATGGCCTTGCAGAACCGTGGCCAGAGCTTGGAGACAACTACGAAAACACTTCAATACAAAAACGAAGAACTTTTGGTCGGGCTGCGTCAACAAATCAAGCTGATTGATGCCCCCAGAATCGAACGCTTAAAGCTTGAAGCAGAGCAAGCCCGCAAGCGACATAAACCACTGCTTGACCTGTATCAATCGCTTAACAACCAAGCTGAAACTGCCTCATCCCTTGGCGGCAAAAAAATAGCATCTGCATTGAGAAAGCAAGCAGGCCTGATGAAAATCCCTGTGCAGCTGGCACGTGAGGATATTAAAGCCAAAGATGCTGCCCTGAAAGCAGCTAAAGACAAGGTAACCCAGACAGCTAAAAAAGTTCGGGCCACCCTGTCTGATATCGATACACATAAGGTTAAGATCAAAGCCGTGCGCAGTGCTGCTACTTCGATCAGAACCAGTTATTCTGCCGTGTGGAATACCTTTAAAGCGGCAGTTAAGAAGAATGAGGCGCAAGCCGCTGCAAGCACGCTGTCAACACTAATCACACTTTCTCGTAATCAGGCAGATAATCTACAACTCCAATATAATCTGGAGGTCAAAATAAGTGATACCCTAGCGCTTGCCAAGAAGCAAATACCGTAGGTCGTCACGAATAGCATTGCCTTTGCAACTCCTTGGCTGCACTGCCAACAAATAGCTATTGAAGTAAAGCTGTGAAAAAAACCTGACTAATTATTGGAGCGAATCTTTAGCTATGAGGGGCCGACTACCGGAGCGGATTTCACCTATTCCTTAGCTGCGAACAGCTTGCGATATTCCCTTGGTGTTAGCCCACCCCATCTGCGGAAGCAGGACGTAAAGTAAGCGGCTTGCTGAAAGCCCACTTCCTCAGCGATGAAATGAATCGGAAGATCCGTTTGGAGCAGCAATAACCTCGCTTGCTCCAAACGGTAACGCTGCAGATATACCATCGGAGAGCAACCAAATCGTTTGTGCATGCAACGGGCAATATACACGGGATGAAAATTCAAGATCATACCTAGCTCACTCGCCGATACTTGCTCCTTATATTGCCCCCGCAAATAGGAAGCGGCTTGATCGGCAACCTCGGCGCCAGGGCTTAACGGTACCTTAATTAAGGATGAAGCAAGCAAAAGCAGTAACTCTTGAAACAACATCTGCTGGCGAAAGCGGATACCATCTAGATGTGATTCTTTCTCCAAGGCAATTAACTGATAAAGGAGCTCATACCCTTTACTCACTTGAACAAGACGAACAAACTGGGGAATAGCCAGTTGAATATCTGGAATTCTGAATTTCCCCCAAGGAGTAGTAGGATGATCTGCCTTGGTCATTTTGTCCTCTAGGGGTGGTGTTTCAGTATCCATCCACCAGGTTCCAAGCGTATGGAAATGTAACCAGAATGATTCCGTCCGCTCACTACATCCTGCTGTTGGATAATGGTGCAAATCTGGTCGCAGAATAAGGGCATGCCCTTCTGTAATTCGGTAATGTCGATCGTCTTCACCAATGAATAGAACGCCTTGCTTCACCACTAGCAAGTCAAACTCGCCTACGGCCCAGCGTTCTGGATGCTTACGTCCGGGCTGCGATAGACTTACGCCGCTACTGATATAATGGGGAAGGGGAAGTCCATTAAAGATAATTGCAGTCATTAGCATACCTCTTCATTTAGGTTTAGATTTTAATAGTTTTAGTTGAGAGCGTCATAATATAGACCTACTATAACACCTATAATGATGGGGGAAAAAGGTTTTTGCAAAGGTATTCTCATAACTATTCTTCAGGTTGTATTCATCATGAACGCCATTCGGTCTCTCGGCTTTAACCGATGGCATCCATCATTAGGAGGCGTTACATTGGCTACTCATTACGACAGCTTTCAACTGGCTATTTTTTGCACTGCTCATTGTCTCAATAGCGACCTCGCCCAACTGAGCAAGGAAATGGATTTTTTTCAAAAGCATCTGAACGTGTCCAAGGTCTACGTCGAAAATCATCGCGGAGATACCAGCCTTACCCTAGATCGACTGCGTGAGCTGAAGGTCTTTTTCGAGGAACGGGGAATCGAAGTCGCCGGCGGGATTACACCTACGCTTGGTGAGGCGTTTCGGCCAGGCTACAATCGATTATTTGGCGGGATTTGCTACACCGAGCAAGCTTCGCGTGACCATTTTCAGGCAGCGGTCGAGACTGCGGCTACTGTATTTGATGAAATCATCTTGGATGACTTCTTCTTTACAAACTGCTGCTGCGATGATTGCTTGGAACAAAAAGGGACGCGTAGTTGGGAGGAATTCCGGCTGGAGCTGATGACAGAGGTTTCTGAGAATCTGGTCATGCGTCCTGCGAGAGCCATCAATCCTGATGTAAAGATCGTCATTAAATATCCGAACTGGAAGGAATCCTATGCTGCCTCAGGATATAACACTGAGAAGCAGCCTGCCCTATTCGACGCCATCTACACAGGGACTGAGACGCGCGACCCTGCTATCAGCCAGCAGCACATCCCGAGATATGCATCATATTCGCTCCTACGTTTTTTCGAACATGTCCGCCCCGGCTTAAACGGCGGGGCTTGGTTTGATAATCTCGACTGTACCTATCTGGATTACTATCTGGAGCAAGCTAACCTCAGTGTTTTTGGCAAAGCCCGCGAGCTGACGTTATTCTGCTATTCACTCCTGAAGGATAGCGTTCACGTGCCTGCCCTTGGGCATCAGCTTGAGAAGCTGGATCGTTTTGCTGGAAAGCTGGGGGAACCGATTGGGGTTCAGGTTTACGAGCCACATCATGCTCACGGTGAGGACCATCTCTATGATTACCTTGGCATGCTTGGTATACCCATGGAGCTGACGCCTCATTTTCCAACCGGTACAGAGATGCTCCTGATCACGGAAAACGCAACTAGAGATGAGCAGATAATTGAGCGGATGAAAACCTATCTACGTGGGGGAGGTCAGGTTGTCATGACCTCGGGCTTTCTTAGGAAAATGCGTGGGAAAGGCGTGGAGGAGTTTACTACACTTAGACCAACTGGTAAGCGCATGGACGTACAACAATTTGCTGCCGATACCGAAAGCTGCACCTTCGCAACATTCTCCCAAGCGGAGAAACCCATCACGTATCCCGTCTTGGATTATAGTACCAACGGGACCTGGCAATCCATTGTTGCCATGAATGGTCATAATAATATCCCTGTGCTTATGTACGATAATTATGGAAAAGGCAAAGTGTATACGCTGGTTGTTCCAGATAATGCTGCAGACTTGTGGAAATTGCCTGAACCTATAGTCACCCAGCTACGCCATATAATGACTGAGAAGCTATTGCCCTATAAGGTCAATGGACCTGCGAATGTTGGGCTCTTCTCCTACGATAACGATTCATTCGTTCTTGAGAGCTTTGATAGCGTTCCAAGACAGTGGGAAGTAGAGCTTCCACTGGGCAAGCGATTGGTAAGCCTAACTGGGGGGAATGGGCTCAGCCCGACTTATCAATCTGCCGACGGCTGGTCCACCTATAAGGTCAGGCTTTCTCCTGCTACATTAGAAGCCTTCCAAGTGATCGAAGCCTAACAAGTTGAACCCTAGCAAAGGGATTGAAGTCTAATAAGGGATTGAAGTCTAGTGAGGTATCGAGCCCCCGCAAGGATTGGTTTCATTTCGCAAAGGATAATGCCATTTGGCATCCTACGGGGGCTGCAGAGCACAGGATAATGCGATTCTGCGTCCTATTGGGGCTGCAGAGCACAGGATAATGCGATTCTGCGTCCTATTGGGGGCGGCAGAGCACAGGATATAGCAATCTTTTATAGCGCTAATCGTAGGGCTATGCCATACAGCATGGCGTATTGTCTCATCGCATTAGAAATCCTGCACTTAATACAGTATTTCTCTCTCAATATGTCTGTAAGCCCAAAAATCTTGTACCTTCTACAGGATTTTTGGGCTGTTTTGTATCAAACGGGACCTGCGATTTCGTTATCCTGCACTTATTGCAGGATTCCTGTCCCTGTTACGCTTGTAGCCGCAGAATCCTGCACTCATTACAGGATTCCTTGTTTTTAGAAAGGGCTTCCTCAGCCCTCATTTCATAAGCGTTCTGATCTAACCAAGGTTTTCATCTTTTCATGATTCTGCTTTATTCAATCGTCAAATGTTTAATTCCGTTTTGTATTTCCGGCTCAAACCCAAAATTGGTGTTTGACGAAAGCGAGTCTGCTTTTCAGGCGCAGCGTTTACCTGTAACGGACCGGAGTGATCTTATTTGTCTCAAAATGGACGCGCTTCTACTGTAACGGATCTGAGTGATCTTATCTGCTCCGGATAGACAAAAGACAAGGGTGATTCTGTGAAATAGTGTCTCCCAGTTCCGTTACAGGAGGTAAGGCTGCTGATTTGGCCTAATAAGGTCTCGTGCTTCCGTTAGAGCGCTGCATCTTGCCAATCGTCCATTTGTGGCAGCTCGCAGCTCTGAAAAAGTCTACTTACGGGGGAGATCATTCTCACACGCAACTATTCAAGTGCTGATTTCGCTGTTGAGCCGTATTTCTTCGTGTTTATTTTATATTTTATCCAGATGCACAAATAAGGATGAGTTAAGTATTACAAACATGCAGGAGGCCACTCCGCCAAAGAGTGGTATCCTGCATGTTTATTCCAGCGATGTGCGGTTATCTTATCCCTTGCATCAATGTGCGCTTATCCTATCCCTTACATCAAGCGATGTGCACTTATTGATTCCTTTGCATCAGCAATGTGCGGGTTATCTTATCCCTAGCATCCATATACTCGAGTTATCGTATCCCTTTACAACAATGTATGAAAGTTATCGATTCCCTTTACATCAAGCGATGTGCACTTGTTGTTTCCTTTGCATCAAGCAATGTGCGGGTTATCTTGTCCTTTGCATCAAGCAATGTGCGGGTTATCTTGTCCTTTGCATCAAGGCAACTTACGCTTGTCCTATCCCTTTACATCAAGCTCCGGGAGTGCCCACACGGATACGCTGCCGCCGTTCACCGGAAAGGTAGCCCAGCCATCTGAAGCAATCGTAATCTGCTCGGTACGTGTCTTGGTCATATCGACCCACACCTGACCTGCGCGTTGATCACCCACGCACATACGCTTATCCCCTTTATCTCCATTAGAGATCACAACAGCGCAGCCTGAGCGTTCAAACTCAGGTACACCCAGGCGAACCCAACCAATGGTATTAGGATGATCGAAGTAGTCCTCTTGTTTCCCGTAAGCTTTATGATAACGTACGTACAGCAGTGGATCTATCGCCGTCTGCTTCCCTGCAATCGGGTGCTCTCCGCCGATCCCATAATAATCACCATAGAAAATACAAGGATACCCCTCTTGGCGAAGGAGAATTAGTGCGTAGGCAATCTGCTTAAACCAATCTCCAACCCATGATTCTAAAGCCTTGTTCGGTTGAGAGTCATGGTTGTCGACAAAGGTAACCGCCTGATTCGGGCGACTACCCACCAACGTATCAGCAAATATCGTACGCAAATCAAACTTATTACCTGCCTGAGAGGCTGCAAATAACTTATAGTGTAAGGCAACATCAACGAGATCGATCGAATAATCGATGGTATCAAGGAATGTCTGATTATGAGCCAATACTGAATTCCAGAATTCCCCAACGATATAGAAACCCTCACCGCGATGAGCAACCATCTCTTTAGAAAAATCCTTAATGAAGTCATGGTTTATGTGTTTGATTGCATCCAGTCGAAAACCATCACATTTCAATGTGTCTGCTAGCCACTTCCCCCACTTAATCATCTCTTGTCTAACCTCTAGATGATTATAATCAATGTTAGCAAACATTAAGTAATCATAATTGCCATATTCATCATCTACATTCTCATTCCACTTTTTGTTCTCACCGATGATGCGAAATATTCCGCTACGATTCTGTCTAGCATCATAGTCTGTTCCATTGAAATGCATAAAATTCCATTTAAAAGCCGAATACTTATCTCCCCGACCTTGATAGGTAAACTTTGTCCACCCTTCAATATCGAACGGTGCTGATATCTCCCTGGTGCGATTGTTTCCATCGACTTCAACGACCTTGAAAACTTCCTTCTCATCAGCACCCGCTTTATGGTTCATGACCAGATCAACATAAACCCCAATCCCTTGCTCATGGCAGGCATTGATTGCGTCAATGAGCTCCTGCTTGGTACCGTATTTGGTACGTACGGCTCCCTTTTGATCGAACTCCCCGAGATCGTAGACATCGTAGACGCTGTAGCCCGTGTCCTGCACCGATGTTGCTTTGGTCACAGGCGGGATCCATACGGCTCGAATGCCTATTCTCTTCAACTCTGGCGCCTGTTCCTTGAGCCTTTTCCAATGCATCCCATCGGAAGGCACATCCCATTCAAAGAATTGCATAATCGTATGATTGCGTTCCATCCAATATCCCTCCCTCTCTATACAAGTATATCTTACCCATACTAGCAAAAAGAGCACCTCGTAAAGTGCTCGATCGCAAATATAGCCTAGGCTTACTCTTCAGCTTTAATTCTTCCCCAATATTCTCCAGCCCATGTGAGAACTTTATACCAACCCATGCCCACCCATTCCTGAGTATAATTCAAGCTCTGAGCGCCAACC
>JAIMBU010000012.1 GCA_023511325.1 Gorillibacterium sp. | reverse complement strand
GCTACGGCAAATGGGCTTCCTCATGAACGATAATACACCTTATCAAAAGTACATTGACAGAGGTTACTTTGTTGTTAAGGAAAAGCCGATTCAAATGGGAGACCAAGTTATTAATAAGCCGCAAACATATATTACGGCAAAAGGAATTGCATACATTGATAAGCTTTTACATCATCAGCCAGCTTGATATAATGGAATTAAAACCAAATATGTCCAAGACCGAGAGCGTGAGGACACCGATTATGCAGAGTAGCATGGCTATCTCTGTATGATTGGTGTCCTCTTTTGTTTTATCAGAAAAATGAAAGGGAGAGGTACGATGCGAACGATCCAGCAGGAATTGAAAAAATGGATGAAAGCAAACAAAGTTAAACATCGCAAAAACAAGCATAAGAAAGAGCGGAAACAGAAGCGAAGAAAGGAGCGACTCACAGAGCATGAGATTAAGGAGCTAATGGGCGTTGGTCGTCCAGTGTACCGACGTGGCAAGGGTGGGGCATTTCGCCAGAGATAATCACTATTTCGGAGGTTGAGAAGATGGACTTTATGTTACCTGAAATCGATCGAAAAGCGACGAAAAAAGCGGTTGAAGCGGCGCTCGAAAAATATCGCATTTTCTTACTGACATTGAAGCTAGACCAATTGCCAAAAGTGACTCAACATTACTCGCTCGTTCCTGCAAAAACAAATCAGTTCCATTCCTCAACCGAAGAAATAGCTATCAGAAATGCTGATTACGAGCGGGAGCGGGCGGCGTATATTCAGCGTATCGTTGAGGCTGTGAACCGTCTGGATTACTGGGAGCGAGCAATCATTATTCAGCGATACATGACTGGAGAAGAAGTGTTTGATTATGCGGTTTACAACGAGCTAGGGATGAGTCACAGAAATTATTATCGTTTAAAGTCCAGAGCATTTTACAAATTAGCTTTTGCCCTTGAAATCGAAGTGTATCGAAAAAGAAGGAGGGACGAGCCATGAACTTTGTTCAACCGATTCGCGATCCAGAAAAGATTGCGGCAATGAAAAAATATTTGTTGCAACGAAGCAAACGAAATTACATTTTGTTCATCATTGGGATTAATACAGGTTTGCGTATATCAGACATATTGCAATTGAAGAAGGAAGACTTGCTACAGACGCATTTGAAGCTCCGAGAAAAGAAAACGAGAAAGGAAAAACGAATTCGCATTCCGCCAGCCATCAGAAAAGAACTCATCGAGTATGCCAAGACGCTCAAAGACGGCGAATATGCTTTTCGAAGTCGGCAAGGCGGTAACCGTCCTATTGACCGTTCAACAGCGTATCGTATTTTGCGCGAGGCTGCTGAATATGTATCACTCGATGAAGTGGGTACGCATACGTTGAGAAAGACATTTGGCTATCATTTTTACCAGCAAACAAAAGACGTTGCGATGCTTCAGGAGTTGTTTAACCATTCGAGCCCACATATCACCTTAAAGTATATCGGCGTTAACCAAGATGCGATGGACAAGGCGATGATGAAATACAAGATATGATTTTTCTTTTTTGGCTATCAGCACAACATAAAAAATCATGGTGTGCACTCGTTCTATAAAATGGCTTAAAGCTAGAAATATCAAGGGATTTTATCATGGGGCGAGTGCATCAGTCTGTAAATTGAAGTGAAGTCATAAAGGGAAAGGAGAAACTGCTGTGTTGATCGAAGAAGCCAAGCAGCGAATTGAGTATTTGCAAGAATACATTCGGAAGCTTGAAAGCTACCAACCCGCGACGATGGAAGAAGAAGCTGTTTATTTATATGTGCAGCTAGAGAGCGTCACAAAGGTGGTACAGGAACTAAATAAAAAGGGCTATAGGATCGGGAGCCGGAAGCTAACGACCGTGGACGTTTCCAACATCATTCGAAGCAAACCGAAAGATGAAATGCATGAAATGGCCAAACGGATGTTTACGAAGAACCGGAAGCGGGGGAGTCGATACTGGTGAGCGGACGATGGCACAATTGTGGCACTTTTTTGGCACAATCATGGCACAACGTTTTTGATAGGAAGTGCTATGATGATATTATGGCAAGACCATCAGTAGTACGTTTCCCTTCCTGCGTCACTCCGATCGGGGTGGCGTTTTTCATTTGAGGTGGAAAGCATGTATAAACTGCATGTTGACGATAAAGACAAGAAACCGAAACGGAAGAAAGAAAAGATGACTTGGCGCGATTGGCTCGACATCATGGGTGTGAAAAGAGACACGTACAAACGAGTGCGTGGGGCGATTAGGCGTAAATAAATTTAGCATCCTTGGGGTGCTTTTTTATTTGTAAAAAGGGAGAAGTGGCCACGGGTCCTTCTGGACCTCGGACAGGGTGCGGGTCGTGCGAGCCCCGAAAAACGGCCAGCGACAGGGTGGCGGAGTCCATTTCCGTTTCCGGTCCGCCGTGTTCGACCGGATTGTCGTGAAAGGTGGTGAAACTCTTGTCAGAACAGGGATTGAAAGGAAAAACAGTAGTGGTTTCGACGGCTGAAATTGCGGAAATTTTCGGTTTGAGTGACCGGCGTATTCGTCAGCTGGAAAAAGAAGAGGCATTGGTGAAAATCAGCCGAGGAAAATATGACCTAAAGGCATCCGTCCAGCGGTACATCGCTTTTATCAAAGAACAGGCCGAAAAAACTGAGGAAGAGCTCGACCTCACGAAAGAAAAAACCCTTCTCACAAGAGCAAACCGCCAAAAAGTGGAGTTGGAACTGCAAATTATGCGCGGGGAGTTGCATCGTTCCGAAGATGTCCGCCGTGTGATGAATAATATGCTGGCGGCGTTTCGGGCGCGTGTACTGGCGATACCGAGCAAAACAGCCCCTCGCTTGTTAGCCCAAACGGACTTAGCTGTTGTGCAGGACATCATCAAAAAAGAGGTATATGAGGCCCTGCAAGAGCTATCCGAGTATGACCCGCACGTCTTTTATGCGCAGAGCAAGGACAAGTTAGCGATAGACATGGATGAAACGGAGGAAGGCAGCGAGGAGGCTGGCGGGGACATAACAGAAAAGGAGAAACGGCGCGATGGCCGTAAAAAGAAGAAAAAATGACACCGAGGGGCTATTTAGAGAAATTGCCCAAGCGGTCGCGCCTCCTCCGGAATTGACCGTCTCCGAATGGGCAGATTTATACCGCCGTTTGTCGTCGGAGTCATCGGCTGAGCCTGGGCAGTGGCGAACGGATCGAGCTCCATACCAGCGTGAGATCATGGATGCCATCAACGACCCGGCTGTAGAAACGGTGGTGGTCATGACAAGTGCGCAGGTCGGGAAAACGGAGATTCTTCTCAACATCATTGGGTATCACATTGATTATGACCCTGCGCCGATCATGGTCATGCAACCGACCTTGCAAATGGCTCAGGCGTTCTCGAAGGATCGTCTTGCCCCAATGTTACGCGATACACCGGCGCTACGAGGGAAAGTAGCCGACGCACGCAGCCGAGACAGCGGGAACACCGTGCTGCACAAGACGTTTCCCGGCGGACACATCACCATGGTCGGGGCGAACTCCCCATCCGGATTGGCGAGCCGTCCAATACGGATCTTGTTGGCGGATGAGGTAGACCGTTTTCCGGCGAGCGCCGGAGCGGAAGGGGACCCGTTGACACTCGCGGAGAAACGGACTACAACCTTTTTCAATCGCAAAAAGGTTTATGTCAGTACGCCAACCATCAAGGGAGTAAGCCGCATCGAAGCAGCTTTTTTAAATAGCAGCCAGGAAGAGTGGTGTCTGCCTTGCCCGACCTGCGGGAAGCATCAGCCGTTGACGTGGGCGCAGATCCGTTTTGACGACGTGACAATGGAGTGCATTCAGTGCGGCGCACGTCACGATGAGTTTGCTTGGAAGGCTGGCCAAGGCAAATGGGTAGCCAAAGCGGAAAATATCAAGGTTCGAGGATTTCATCTGAATGAGCTGGCCAGCCCGTGGAAGCGGTGGTCAACGATCATCACTGAGTTCAAAGAGGCGAAGAATGGTGGTCCTGAACGGCTGAAAGCATGGGTAAACACCACTCTCGGCGAGACGTGGGAAGAGCAAGGCGATGGCGTTGAATCCAATGACCTTGTTAATCGACGCGAGCGGTATAATTGTGAAGTACCTGACGGCGTGTTGCTTCTGACAGCCGGCGTGGACGTACAGGATGACCGTCTTGAAATAGAAGTGGTTGGATGGGGTGTTGGAAAAGAGTCATGGGGTATTGAATATCGGGCAATCTACGGTGACCCGGGACAACCGGCTGTATGGCAGCAGCTTGACGAGTATCTCAGCCGGGCGTGGAAGTATGCAGATGGCGTTGCGGTTGGCATTGCCTGTGCCTGCATTGACTCAGGTGGTCACTACACCACCGAGGTATATGACTTCGTGAAGCCACGCGAACATAGGAGAGTTTTTGCGATCAAAGGCCAAGGCGGTGAGGGCATTCCGATAGTGAGCCGTGCCAGCCGGACGAATCGGCGGAGGGTCCCGTTATTCACGATTGGTGTTGATGCAGGGAAAGAATTGATTTTATCACGCCTAAAAGTGCAGTTTCCAGGCGAGGCTGGTTATTGCCATTTTCCGATTGAACCGGAAAAGGGGTATGACCAACGGTATTTTGACGGTCTTACCTCAGAAAAAAGGGTCATTCGGTATCACAAGGGGCGGCCGAAGCTAGAGTGGATCAAGCGCCCTGGCACAAGAAACGAGCCTCTTGACTGCCGGAACTATGCGACAGCTGCACTCGAAATCCTAAATCCGAACCTAGAAATGCTCGCACAATCTCAAAAAAGGGGAGACTATTTCAAACAAAATAGCCCGATGACTGGCGGGATGAAGTCACGTCGTCGCCGGCTCATTAGCAGAGGAGTCAGTTTATAGGGAAGGGAGGAAAGGACAATGGGAGCGTGGACCTTGCAAGAGGCACGACAGCATCTACAAGCATGGATGAACGCAGAACTGGCCGTTTCAACAGGCCAGAGATACAGGATTGGCACGAGAGAACTGACTAGAGCCGATTTAGGTGAAATCACAAAGCGTATACAGTTCTG
Source organism: Gorillibacterium sp. (assembly GCA_023511325.1). Taxonomy (GTDB): domain Bacteria; phylum Bacillota; class Bacilli; order Paenibacillales; family NBRC-103111; genus Gorillibacterium. The sequence goes on along the minus strand of JAIMBU010000012.1, from coordinate 7,860 downwards.
GAGCAACGAAGTCACTCGGCTCGAGAAAGGGAGGGAAAGCGGTGCGCGTGTGTTAAGAGTCGTACCGCGTGACTTATGATTCAAAAAATGCTCGATAAAGTAGTCGAAATCGTTTCTCCGGAGAGCGCGATCCGGCGCGAGGCGGCGAGGCGAACGCTAAAAGTATTGAATTCCGGCTACAGCAACCACGGCGCCAGCCGATCTAAAAAGTCGCTAATTGGGTGGAATTATAAAGGCGGAAGCCCGGACGATGACATTACGGATAACTTGGATGTACTGCGGCAACGCTCTCGCGACCTATATATGGGTGGTCCATTGGCCACAGGAGCGCTAAAAACTCTAAGAACTAATGTAGTCGGATACGGGCTGCGCGTAAAACCGCAGATTGATGCCGATTTTTTAAGGATGAGCGACGAGGAAGCGGATGAGTGGGAACGGAACGTCGAGAGAGAGTTTCAGCTTTGGGCGAAAGATTGCGACGCTGGCCGAATGCTTGATTTCTATGAGATGCAGGCGCTTGTTTTTCTGTCAATGCTGATGTCTGGAGACGTTTTTTGTACCATGCCGATGATCGAGAGGATTGGAAACCCGTACGCGCTGAAGGTTGCTTTGATCGAAGCGGACCGTGTCTGTAATCCACCAGGAGTCACCAACCCGAATATCAGAGGCGGCATCGAGGTGGACCAATTTGGAGCGCCAATTGCTTACTATATTGCGCAAAAGCATCCTTTGGACAGCAAAAGTATGCAAAACAAATGGGCAAGAGTGCCGGCATTCGGCGCGAATACGGGGCGGCGGAACGTGTTGCATCTCATGGAATTTGAGCGTCCTGGGCAGCGAAGAGGTGTACCGATGCTAGCGCCAGTAATCGAATCATTGAAACAACTTACGCGGTACAGCGAAGCCGAGCTGATGGCGGCGGTAATCAGCGGAATGTTTACGGTGTTCATTACTTCAAAAACACCGGAAACACCAATTGGTGAGGCCATACCGTTGGAGCAGCAGGTCGATGTAACGGACGAAAATAGCTACGAGCTTGGGAACGGCGCAATTATCGCGCTAGGAGAGGGCGAGGATGTTAAAGAAGTGAATCCATCGCGGCCGAACACAGCGTTTGACAGCTTTGTCATGTCGATGACCCGTCAAATCGGTGCAGCGTTAGAAATTCCATATGAGGTGCTGATCAAACACTTTACAGCCTCGTACTCAGCCAGCCGTGCGGCGTTGCTTGAGGCGTGGAAAATGTTTCGGATGCGCCGAACGTGGCTGATTTCTAAGTTTTGTGGGCCTGTATATGAAGAATTTCTATACGAGGCAGTGGCCAGAGGGCGAATTCAAGCCCCTGGCTTTTTTGATGATCCTATTATCAGGGCGGCCTATTCCAATGCCGAATGGTACGGACCGTCACAAGGACAAATCGACCCTCTGAAAGAAGTGAACGCAGCAAAAATCCGTGTCCAAGAAGGCTTCTCGACGAGAGCGAGAGAGGCCATAGAGTTGACAGGGTCTGATTTTGAGATGATTGTCCGTCAAAGAACAAAAGAAGAGAAAATGATGCGAGAAGGAGGATTGTTAGTAAATGCCACAGAAAGCCAAGAAATTTTGGGAGTTTCGGGCGTCCAAAACGAAGAATAGCGCAGAACTCTTGTTATATGGTCCGATCAGCGAAGAAAGCTGGTGGGGTGATGAGGTCACCCCGAAGCAATTTGCTGATGAGCTCAAAAGTTTGGGAGATGTCTCAGAGTTGACGGTACGGATTAATAGCGGCGGAGGCGATGTGTTTGCTGGCCAAGCCATCCATAGTTTGTTGCGAAGCCATCAGGCAAAAGTAACAGTGTATGTCGACGGATTGGCAGCTAGCATCGCATCCGTCATCGCCATGGCTGGTGATACTGTTGTGATGCCTCGCAATGCCATGATGATGATTCACAATCCGTGGACCATCGGCTGGGGCAATGCGAACGATTTCCGACGAATCGCTGACGATTTAGACAAAATCAGAGAGTCAATTATCGCGGCGTATCAGGATAAATCAAGCATTGAACGTGAAAAGCTCATTGAATTGCTTGATGCTGAGACATGGTTGACAGCGGAAGAAGCACTGGAATATGGGCTGGTCGATGAGATTGACGAGAGAAAATCCATTTCAGCGTCTATGAAAGGAGGGATGTTGGTGATGAACGGAGTGACATTTGACGTGACGGGTTTTAAAAATGTACCTAATATTATCGACACTACAACTGCAAATAGCACAGAGGGAAAGGGGGTGAATATACAAATGGAACTAACTCCAGACATTTTAGCGAAACAGTATCCAGACATCTATAACGCTGTGAAACAAGAGGGATACAACGAAGGAGTAAAGGCGGAACGGGAGCGTTTTAAGGCTCTGCAGGAGCTTGAAGCGCCTGGATGCGAGGAGATTTTGAATCAAGCGCGGTACGAAACAGGGGAAACAGCAGAACAAGTGGCCATTAAGGTCGTCAATGTATTGAAATCGTCGGGAGCCAATCGCCTAGCGGCCGCCATCCAAGATGCAGCTCCATTAAATCAAATTGATTATCAACCTGTAATACAAGTTAAGGATGATGAGGCTAGCAAAGTCATTAGCGCAATGGCACAAGCTGCAAACAAAAAGAGAGGTGTTAAATAATGAGCGAAGTTTATATTCCGGATAATCTTTTTGGAGGTCACATCATGCCTAAAGTGGATGATTCCTTGTTGGTGGCTTCCGGTCAAGGTGTGTTAGCAAGGGGAACTCTTTTAGGATTGGTAACAGCAACAGGAAAGGCGAAAGTCGTATCTAAGTCGGCTAGCGACGGCAGCGAAAAGGTTTATGCGGTTCTTGCTGAAAATGTTGATACGACAAATGGTGATGTATTAGCACCAGTTTATTTAACCGGAGAATTTAATGAAAATGCACTGACCGTATCCGATGGCGATACTGTAGCGGATCATAAAGCATCTGCGCGCGCCGTCGGTATTTTTATTAAGTCGACTTTAAGTGTATAGGGAGGTAGTAAAGTATGCCGATTGATTTATACAATACTCGTACCATGCTTGAAGCAGTTAGCCAAATGCAGCCACCGAAAACGTTCCTGAAAGACACGTTTTTCAGCAATCAACGCACATTCGATACAGAATACGTTGACGTAGACGTCGTGAAAGGTCGGCGTCGCATGGCTCCGTTCGTTCATCCTCGTCGTTCGGGGAAGGTTGTAGAGCGTGAAGGATACCGCACAAATACGTATAAAGCGCCATTAATCAATCCTAAAATGCCGACGACGGCGGAGCATTTGCAAAAGCGTTTGGCGGGTGAACCACTTTATTCTGGCGTCTCACCTGATGAACGTGCGGCCGAGCAACTGGGAAAAGATTTAGCAGAACTTGATGATATGATCACTCGTCGTGAGGAATGGATGTGTGCACAAGCCTTATTTACGGGTCAAATTCATGTCAAAGGCGATGGCGTGGATGAGGTCATTGATTTTAATTTGACAAATAAAGAGGCATTGCTATCAGCAGCCAAATGGAATGAATCAACTTCTAATCCTTTAGCTGACTTAAAACGTTGGCGTTTGCATGTCATTAAAGCCTCCGGTATTACGCCAGATATCGCTATTTTCTCTAGCGAAGTCGTTGATGCGTTCCTCTGGAATGAACAAGTACAAAAAATGCTTGATCTGCGCTTAGTGGAAACAGGGCAGATTGACCCTCAAGCGTTGCCGAACGGAGTGACATATATCGGTCGTATTGCTGAATTAGGTTTGAATATCTACTCATACGACGAGTGGTACATCGACGATGATGGCACAGAAAAGCCGATGGTACCGGAGAAAACGGTGACAATCGCTAGCAGTAGGGCGCGATTTGATATGCTCTATGGAGCTTATATCGATATGGAGATGGGAACGATGGATTTACCTCGTATCCCTCGTTCATGGGTTGAAAAGGACCCGTCAACACGATGGGTGCAATTGATTTCGCGACCACTCCCGGTTCCACAACATGTAGACAGCATCTACGTCGCAACAGTGCTGTAAGGAGGGACTAGGGATGTACAGAGCGATTTGGCGTATTAAACACGATAATCGAATTTATGAACCCGGTGACACAATCACCGGGCTTTCTGATGCCCAAGTAAAAGAGCTTCTGTCCATGAAAGCGATCGAGATTTCACCTGTATTTCGTGAAGAGAAGGAAGTTGCAGTTACGGAATACTCCGTATCTCAGGAGGATAAGGAAAACACCATTGATCAAATGGAAGCATTCAGAAAAACTTTAGAAGCGATGAAGCGACCAGAATTAATCTCTTATGCCAAAAAAGTCGATGCTGCAATCGATCCGAGAATGAGAAACGCGGAGATTTGCGATTTGCTTCTTGAGGACGCTAAAGAAAATGGAGTTGATATTGAATCGCTAGATGAACAATCTCTCATGTTCTTTGCGCTCGAATTAAATTGTGAGGTCTCTAGCGAAATAGAGCGCGATCAGTTAATTGCAACTATTGATAAAAAACTTGGGGAATACGACAATGAGTAATTTAAAGTCTTTTATGAATAGTGATTTAGAAACGTTCTTTAACATTGGTGAATTTGCTGAGTATCACGATATAGATGGTCAACAAGTTTTGGCAATTATCGAATCAGATCAACTTGTTGAAAGACCACGTCATCCTGTAGAACTTCATCGAATTACAAATGGCATCTATCAATCATCTATTACGATTTATGTGAAATCTTCCGATTACGAAAAACCAGTAGTCGGTCAACAGATTTATGTCGATCAGGTAGATTACTATGTTGTTGCGGTTGCTGAGGAATATGGGTTGCTCAAAATCAACGCTACGGCAAATGAAGCGTAGGTGAAATAAATGATTGAATTGAGCATTGAACATATGGAACGTTTGGAGGCAGCGTTGCAAGAAACTCCTGAAAAGATTCCGCGCGCGGCTGCACGGGCAATTAACCGTGCGGCTCACACGGCGCGAACAGAAGCAGCAAGGAAAGCAAGACAAGAATATGTCATCCGTCATGGTGATGTCATTAAAACTGTAAAAGTATATCCAGCTAGTGAGGCAGATTTATCAGCTTCAGTTATTTCTAAAGGCTCGGTAATTCCTCTTATTAAATTTAAGGTGAATCCTAAAACGCCACAGCCAAAAAGAAGAAAACCGTTAACGGCAACGGTTCGAAAAGGAGAAGGCGGACCAATTGCCCGTGCTTTCACTGCTCAAATGAAATCAGGTTATATTGGTGTATTCCAACGCGCGGGGAAGCCTAGATACCCAATCAATCAATTATATGGACCATCCATACCGCAAATGATTGGGAGTCGTAGCGTATCGCAATGGGTCGAAGAAAGAGCGCGAGAAAAACTAAGTGAGCGATTAGAACATGAAATTAATCGAGCGCTGGAGGATTAATCATGTCCCAACTGATGACTAGTGTAGGATTAATCGATACATTGACTGATATGATCAAGCGATGGGTTTCTGAATATAGACTAGAGACCACTCATAAAGGGGAGCGTAAGGCACCACAAGTTCGACAGCAATTTCTTCCTCCAAAGAAGCGTGAACAAGAAATACCTGATTATCCTCATGTTATTGTTCGATATATAGGCGAACGTATCAAAAATGACACGAACCGGGTACAGATTCACATCATTGCTGGGACTGTATGTGACGATCATGAAGTTGGCTTCCGAGATGTTTTGAACGTATTAACTCGTATACGGAATGAAATGCTTAAACAGCCCTCTTTTAAAGCGTTTCAGCTAGAAGAGGAAGGACTAGCGATTGAGATTCTGGAAGAACAGTACGCCCCTGAATGGGTTGGATACATTGCTGCGGAATATATTGCACCTAAAGTACAGAATGAAGGAGGTTTTCCATATGTCCTCTAAGAGTAAAAAAAATCAAGAGGAATTAACGGATAAGCAACAGGAACAACCAGCAGAGACGGTTGTTGAGCAGCAGGAAGTTATGCAACAAGAACCATTAATTTATGTAGGACCGTCGCTCCCAAATGGTCTAGCAACAAAATACACTACCTTTTCAAATGGGATTCCAGTTCATTTAAGCATTCATTTTGAAAAATGTCCGGCGTTTAAACAGTTATTCATTCCTGTTAGACGACTTGCTGAGACTGAAAAGAGATTGAACGATGCTACATCGGCTGAATCGGTATTCTATCAACAAACAGTCAAATATTTCGTGCGAAAGGGGTAAATGGATAAATGACTTACAGACACGGAATTAGTGCGTCAGAGCGTTCGACAAGCGTGAAATCACCAATTCAAGTGCTATCGGCTTTGACAGTAGCTGTTGGCACAGCTCCTGTTAATTTAGCAGAAGGGGTTCCTGTCAATAAACCAATCCTCGCGTACACTTTTAGTGAAGCTGCTCAACAGTTAGGATATAGCGAGAATTTCTCTGATTTCACACTATGTGAAGTGATGGACACGCACTTCAAACAGTATAATGTATCGCCTGTTGTATTTATTAATGTGTTGGATCCAACCAAACATAAAACAGATGTGACCAATGAATCGATTTCCGTGCAAAGTAAAAAAGCAATAATAAATAAAGAGGGTGTTCTTCTCAATACAATAGATGTAAAAACAACCTCAAACGGATCGTCGCTAGTGGAAGGAACCGATTATACAGCTGTTTATGATGAGAACGGCAAAGTGGTCATTTCAGCTGTGGTGAATGGTGCTATTACGGATACAACGACAGAATTATTTGTTTCGTATTCTCACTTGGATCCTTCTAAGGTAACCGATGAAGATATTATCGGTGGATACGATAGCACTACGGGACAATCAACCGGTTTAGAATTAATTAATGCTGTTTTCCCTACATTCCGCATGGTTCCAGGTATTTTGATTGCCCCGAAATTCAGTAAAAGTTCAGCTGTTGCGGCTGTCATGAGGGCGAAAGTCAAAAATATTAACGGTATTTTCAAAGCAAGAACCTATATTGATATTGATACATCGGTAGCTAGTGTATATTCAAAGGCGCCAGAATACAAAAATGACAACTCAATCATTGATAGTTTCGCAGATATTTTCTGGGGAGACATCAAACTAGGCGATAAAGTGTATCATTTTTCCTCTCATGCAGCGGCACTCACAGCACAGACAGATCAGAACAATGGTGGAATCCCGTTTGTTTCGCCATCAAACAAACCATTAATAATGGATGCTTTAGTTGTAAATGGACAAGAAGTTGCTCTTGGTCAAGACCAAGCAACATATCTGAACTCCAACGGAATTGTAACTGCTTTGAACTTCATCGGTGGATGGAGGCTATGGGGCAGCCGTACCAGTGCATTCCCTGAAAACACAGATGTCAAAGATTCGTTTATCCCTGTCCGACGTATGTTTAATTGGGTGGAGAATACTCTGATTCTTTCATTCTGGGAAAATGTTGATGATCCAACTAATCAACGGCTCATTGATCAATTTATCGACGGAGCGAACGTATGGATGAACGGATTGGCTGCTCTAGGGGCGATTTTAGGTGGACGCGTGGAGTTTAGACAAGAGGAAAACCCTGTGGCTGATTTATTGAACGGAAAAGTTAGACTGAATGTATTTATGGCTCCTCCAACTCCGGCTGAGGACATTGAGTTTATTGTTGAATTTGATGTGTCATATCTTAGCGGTTTATTCGCAGCATAAAGGAGGTTTTATGGATGGCCAATTTAGTTCCAGAAAAATTAAATGACTTTCGGGTGTATCGAGATGGAAATAACCTTGCGGGCGTAGCTGATATTCAACTCCCTTCGTTTGAAAATATGACTGAAACCATTAAAGGAGCGGGGATCGCTGGAGAATATGAATCTCCTAATA
>JAIMBU010000116.1 GCA_023511325.1 Gorillibacterium sp. | reverse complement strand
TCGGTTGGAGGAGCAAAATAGTAATCCGCCGGGCGCTCCGCCAATAAAAAAAGCGAATATTTCACCTGAGCGGAGTAATCAGCGAGCAGCTTTTCAGTTGCAACATATTTGGCGATACGCTGTTTCTCAGATAACCCATCTATATTATTCCAGCTCTGCACAAGCTTCGAGCTCATGATGGCCACTGTCGTCTGATCAATCGAGTCCATGACTCTGTCCATCGTTGCATGGTTCTGTTTGTTCAATTGGTATAAGGTCTTCCCAGCCTGCAATTTGATCGAATGTGAAGCCTGATTTGAGGATAACCAAAAGATGAGAAGCATCGGAATGAAGAGAAGCACAACGATAAATAACAATGCTTTTTTCATTAATGCTTGTGAATTTTCCCCTTTAAACATGATCTTCCCCCTTATCCACGAATCGTATTGGGACTCTCACCGTAGTACCGCTTAAACATGCGACTGAAATGCTCTGGCGATTCATATCCTACCTCATCCGCGATTTCATAACGTTTTTTGGTCGTGTTCATCAGCAGCTTCCTGGACTCTTCCATACGAATCTTCGTAACAAACTCCCACAAGGTTTCCCCAGCTATCTGCTTGAATAAATAGCTTAAATAATTGGGGCTTAAATGTACATGATTTGCGACATCCTGAATTTTCAAGCTTTTATTGCGATAATTCTGGCGAATATATTCAATGCACTGCTGGATCATCGCATAATCATGATTGATCATCGATGTGTGGATGAGCTGTGTGGCTTCCATTAAAAATGCAGCAAGCCTTCCTTTGAGCTCCAGCCCTTTAAGCGGAAATTGAAAAAAGACGACCGGTTCAAGCGCTTTATAGCGTTCTCCTATCGTCTCCTTCAGATCAAGCAGCGTGGCATACACACGATAAGCGATACTAAGCGAGATACCTGCAGTGGATTCGTCTGCCTCCAGTACAGGCGTTATATCCTCAATAAACTGGCTAACTTTAACCTCTGTTTCCTCCTGCTTCTTGCCAATCTTGATCCATTCGACGAATTGATCGGCTTTATCCTGCCAGTTGATCCGCGTCGATGCTTCCTTAAAGGAGAAATCACCGGAATAAAAAACACTGTGGTTCTCGTACAATCCATGCCATTTAACAGCGTCCGAGGCTTCCCTATAGCTACTCGGAAGCGTTTGCAAGCCTTGCCGCAGAGGGCTTATCCCGATGATAGGCTCCATATGGAGATATTGCCGGATATTGTTGGCGAGTGTTTTTCCGATCATATTCAGCTTGGACAAATTTTCTTTGTCATGGCCATAGTCGGATTCGGAAAACTGTAGGATCGTCAGGATCCGGTTGCCTTGACCGTAGAAAACCAAGGCATTCCAATCCAACAATGTCTCCTCGCTAATGTTAACTGCTGCGTACTTTAGCAAATTCCGATCTTGCAGGGAACGAATATTTTCTCCCCGCACTCCTGCATGCTCCCAAAGTAATTCAATCACAAAAACCGAAAAGTAGGGTCCCTCCAGCGTTACTCCAATCTGTTCGAAAAAAAACGGATAATCGTCGGAATGCTCAATTGACCCGGATATCATCTCGTTCAAGAGATACGTACGCAAGAATGACATGCCGGTCAAGGAAAATTTGTTTTTTATTGATGCTTCCAGAATAAGCTTGTATTTTTCACTGCGTTCTGAGAGTTCTCTTCCAACGACTTGAAGCAATTGTGGCAGCAGGACGGGCTTGATCAGGTAATCTCGTGCACCCAAACGAATGCATTTCTGAGCATATTCAAATTCATCGTGTGCGGAGATCACAACGACGGGGATATCCGGTTTCTCTGACAGGATGGATTCCATAAGTTCTATTCCCGTCATCCCATCCATTTGAATGTCAGTCAATACAAGATCAACCGACTCCATTCGCAAATAATCCAGCGCCTCATAGCCATTCCACGCCGTCAGCACCTGCGAAATGTTTAAATCGGAGGCTTCCAGCAACTTCTTGATACCCTCACACACGATCGCTTCATCATCGACAACTAATACGGTATACATGAACGGTTCTCAACTCCCCTATGATGTAACTTCAATCGGATCAAGCCATGGAATTGAATAGTTTGTTCAATTATAGAATCAACTAAATTAATCTGTCGATGATCGATCCTTCGATTTATATGATACTTCATATGCATTTAACGCCATAATTGATTTAAAGACACTTACTTTAACAGTGAGCTATAAAAGATCAACCACAGGCAGGTTATTTAAGGTTACTCTTGTGCTTGCTCTCGGAACAGACTACCATTGGTATCGGGAGATAGTAAACGAATCCGCATCTGCCATGAGGACGGTTCTTTTAATATACTCGTGTAATAGAAAGCTTAATGACAACCCCCCGGCTGTAATGGTTGGGTCCAATTTATACAAGCACTTCTAATTGCTCATGTTAGCAAAGAACGGGAAGAACTCAAACTAAAGAAAGGACGCCTCTGTAAGTGTCTGACTGCGTGAACAGCGACACCAGAGACGTCCATATTAAATTTAGAGGTGGAGCATCCACCATGTCACGCTCACAGCTTACTTAAATCCCAATTTTTTCAGGTTTTCATAGCTTATCCGTAGACTATCAAATGCTTCTGTCGGGCCAGCATCTCGTTCGACAAGATACCATTTCACTCCGGCTTCTTCACTGGCCTTGAAGATTTCCGGCCACTCCAGATTGCCCGCCATAATCTCGGTCATAATCTGTTGTTCATCGATAATCGTCATATCCTTCAGATGGATCGCATCCACTCGGCCCTTCAGCTTCCGTAGCCAACTGCTTGGATTAGCACCACCGGCCTGCACCCAATAGGTATCAAGTGTAAAGAGAAAGGTTTCTGGATTAGTTTGTTCTATAAGAACATCCATGCCCAGCTTATCCCCCTGCTTTTGAAACTCAAAATGATGGTTGTGGTAGCTGAACTTCAAGCCGTTCTTACCGAGTTCGTCGGCAATCGCTGTAAACTTCTTCGCGAAGGCAACATAGCCTTCGGCACTGCGAAATTCTCCCGGCAATCCACCAAGACCCGCAATCCCACAGCCTAGCGTATGGTGCTCTTTGATTACTCCGTCCAAATCTTCCACAAACCGATTATAAGGTGTGTGGGTAATGACGATTTCCAGCTCATGCGCGCGGACGATCGCCGCCAATTCCTCGGCTGGAATCGGTCCAAGCCCGGAAGCCTGCACGGTTGTGTAGCCGATTTCCTTGATCTTCCGCAAGGACTCATTAATGCCCTCTGGTGTTTTGGCATAATCTCGGATGGTATAAAGCTGTGCGCCTGTTATTCTCGTCATGTTCATGTCCCCTCCTTTAGTGGGTTCCTGTAAGATCAACCGTTTGCTGGGCGACGTTCTTCTTCACGATCGATTTCTGAACTCTTTCCTGAAGCAGCTCATAGAAGTGGTCGTGATTGAAGTGTTCTAAGCTGACTAAGCTATCGGTCCAAGCCGAATAGTGGATGGCGTTGGAGATGAGTAGACCATGAATCCCTTCTTCTCCTGGTGCGAGAAGCGGCTTTCCATGAAGCAACGCCTGCGTGAAGTTCTTTAAAATACCAACGTGCTGCTCGCCACCGTCTTTGGCTGCAGGCACCTCACAAATCCAGCTTTCTGGTGTTGCGAAAGCGTTGGTGTTGATCCGGTTGTGCTCGCGCTCCGATATTCGGTTCCGATGGAAGGTAATGACATTATCCTCGACCACGATTTTACCCATGTCTCCGGAAATTTCCAACCTGTTCGTTCCAGGAGCCTCACCCGTAGAGGTAATGTATACTCCACTCGCTCCGTTAGCGAATTCCATGTAGGCCGTAACATCGTCCTCGACCTCTATATCGTAGTATTTACCGAAGCTGCAGAAGGAGCGAATTGTCGTTGGTTTGCCCAGTATCCATTGAAGCAAGTCCAGATTATGCGGATTCTGATTGATCAGTGTGCCGCCGCCTTCGCCTTCCCACGTGGAACGCCAAGTACCGGAATTATGATACGCCTGCGGCCGGTACCAATTGGTTACAATCCAGACGACGCGCTTAAGCTCCCCCAATTCCCCGCTCTGCACAAGATCTCTCACCTTCTGGTAAACGGGGTTGGTCCGTTGATTATACATAATTCCAAACACCTTGTCGGTCTTCTCCGCCGCAGCATTCATCTCGAGCACTTGCTTGGTATATACGCCCGCCGGCTTCTCAACCATGACATGGAGTCCACTTTCGAATCCCTTGATGGTTAACTCAGGATGCTCATAGTGGGGAACCGCAATCAGTACGGCATCGATCAGTCCACTTTTGTACATGTCAGCGGCCTGTTCAAACACGGGTACTCCGGGCAAGTTTTCCTGCGCCCACGCTCTACGTTCTTCACTACTATCACATACAGCCCCAAGCTCCATACCGGGAACCTTTTGCTCAAGATGAATCGCTTTACAATGTGCTGAACCCATATTACCAAGTCCAACAATACCCATCCGCACTTTTTCCATCGACTATTTTTCCTCCTAGATCCTTTTTAGTACCAGCCTTATGAGAATATACCCAAAAGTGGAAAGTGAACATGCTTCAAACTAAGAATATTTTGGATATAAATAAGGGGTTTTTGATAAATTGGAGGTTCTCCATTCTCCTCCTCCATTCATCGAATAATACAATCTGTTTCGAATGATTGCCCAACCATTCGAGTTATCGAGCATTTTAATGTAACCAAATAGCAGATCATTCTAATTTGGTGAAGTGCTTGGCCTATTACTAAAAAAGATGGCCCCTGATGAAAACTCAGGAGCCATCTCTTATCAGCCTAACGGATTTTTCCCCTGTCTCAAACAGGGGCACCGTTCATAATGGTATTTGTGGGGGTATGTTGCTCCTGTACGGTAATTATTGACTGGTTTTCGCAGCCTCATACAACAGACAGCGCAAGGTTTTATCGGGATAACGCAATTCTGCGGTATAAATACTTCCATCTTCTAACCCAATTGGCTTTTCATCTTCAACTACCAATATGTTCGCCATCGTCAATTCCTCCAAATCTATTTTCATAATCATTTTCATGATCAGCTTAATTCAATTAGCCTACCACCTGTTTAAAAATGTCAGGGGTCTGTGGATTCATCTGTTGGGGAAAAAATTTTCGTCACCTGCCAAAGCTGGCGAGGTTAGCTCTCCATGATGTTCCTCTGAAGTCGCTTTGTAGATGGGCTTCATCCTTACCTGTAAGGGGTCAATTCTGCCATTCCTTGATTAGAGGAATAATTTTATTCGTTACATTGGAAATTGTTAATTGGCATCTTCGATGTGGATGACCTCATATTGAATACCTTCGGCGCAATCATTGATTTGAGATTGTTTATGATTATTTGCTCACCCTTTGCAGCAAAAAATAGACAGGTAAGCCTTGATACGGCTGGATAAATAGATAAATTCCCTCTGGTTACCGAGATCTTCTCGGCAGCCAGAGGGAAACGATTAAAGGAGTAATCTATCGATGATGCACGGATCGATTAGTACTACATTATGAACTTACTCACGAATTCTTACTGTATTGGTTTCTGAATTCCAATCAATTTTAGCTCCTAGTGATTCGCTTATAAAGCGTATTGGTACCATCGTTATCCCATTAACAATTTGAATTTCTGAACGGAGTTCTAACGTTTCACAATTAATTTGGGCTATCTTTGAACCAATCTTGAGTGAAATGGTTGTATTCCATTTATTCGCAACAATCGACTTCGTTTCATTATTCCATATCACATTTGCCCCTAATACTTCAAAAATTTGTCTCATAGGCACTAAAACCGTACCTGCTTTATTTATAGGTGATTCCTGCTCAGAATATTTCTGGATATCTCCATTAATTTCAACAAAAATCTTTGTGCCATAGGAAATTACAGCACCCTGAGACTTTCTTTTTATGAGTTTTTGGATCGACACTTCATTAATTGGATTGTTACTCAGATATATTTCCCATAAACTATTAAACCCTTTTATAGATGTAATATCTGAAATCGAATTATTGTTTAATGACAATACTGTCATTTCTGTTTGGGTCATCCCTGAGACGTCTTTGAGTTTATTTCCATCCAGATACAATGTTTCAAGATGTACTAAGCTATTCAGAGAAGTAAGATCCTCAATTTGATTATTTCTTAAAGATAAATGATATAGCCCCTTCTGAAATTGGAGATCTGTAAGATCACTAATATCATTATTATTTAATGATATAGACCCAAGTTGAGGTAAGTCTCTCAGAAATTTCAAATCACTGATTTTATTATCATTTAAATGCAATGAATAAAGCTGAGGCAGGGTGATTAGATCAGAATATTTAAAGTTCGTATTACCATTCAATGAAAGGGACCATAGATTTGTTAAGTTTTTCAATGGAGTTCCATCCGATATATCATTATTATCGAGATTAAGCATTTCAATTTTATTTAAGGATTGAAGGGAAGAAATATCCTCTATATGATTATTGTTTATGCTTAGATGACCTAGGTTTCTTAATTCTTTTAATACAGATATATCACTAATTTGATTATTATCCATGTTTAACACTTTCATAGATGGAAAATTCTCAAGGAAATTAATATCTTTAATATGGAGCGATGAAATAGATAAGGTAGTAAGCAGCTTTAAATTGCCCAATAAGCTAAGATCAAAAATCGGATTATCAGATAATTCAAGACCAGTTAAACGGCTTAAATGACTTAAGACACTAATATCACTTATATTATTGTGTTTTACTCCAAGAAAATCTAGTTTTTTCAAATTTCCTAAAGGCGTAATATCCTTAATTTGGTTGTCTTGCACGTTAATGAATTCTAAATTGTTCAAATTACTTAATGGAGTGAGATCTTTTATTTGATTTCCAAAAGCAACAAGCGAGTGTAGTTGTGACAAATATCGGATCGGCTCCATATTACTTATTTGATTCATACCTATATTTAGGACGCCTAGATTATATAGACTCGATAAAGAACTAATATCAATAACTTTGTTGTATCCGATTTGTAATACCTTAAGATTAACCAATTTACTTAGAGAACTAATATCTTGAATTTGATTATCCTCTAGGTTAAGAATTTTTAAGTGATTTAATCCAGTCAAAGCACTAATGTCACTTATTTTATTCTTTTCTAGATAAATACTGGTTAATTTTATAGCGAACTCTCGCCCGTCTAAACTTTTTATTCCCTGCCAGTGTCCACGAAAGAACCAGTGCCTCATTTTAAAGAACCAGTGCCTCATTTTAATG
>JAIMBU010000115.1 GCA_023511325.1 Gorillibacterium sp. | reverse complement strand
AACCAAATCGGTACCATCCCATACCAGAGATGAACACAAACGAATAATACCGTTAAGTGAAATAGATAGAGACTGTATGATATCTTGCCCAAATACCGAATCGGTTGTAAGTGCAGGATACGTTTAACCGTTATCGACGAAACAGCAATCATGATAAAGCTCATTGCACCAAGCGCGGTGGCCCAATCATTAAAGATCGTCAGGTGCAACCGACTCACCTCAGGGAAAAACCAGCGCGGATAGGTATAAGCAAGTACCCCTCCGATGAGAAATGTCCATTTAACCAGCCGCGACCTGCTCAGCCAAAAGACCCGCAGGTCAGATTGGTGCTTAGCCAGCAAACCCCCAAGGATAAACAGGGATGCGTAATGGACGGTGGTATGATAGCCGCTATTGTAGTAATCCGCATAACCGAAGAAACGATTAGCCAGGACCATGACCGCAAGATAAAAGCTAGAGCAGAGGACGCTGATCAGTAGGCTGGTCCGTAGTCGAAGGTTGATGATGATATAGACAATAAGCGGGAACAACAAGGATATTCGCATTTCATGGATAAGTGACCAGATGACAGGATTATAGCTGCCATTGGCGAAATTCCCGATTAAGAGTAGATGTCCGATGGCAAGCTTGGAGGTGAGCGGAGCGGCTCCCAAGCCGTTGAACCATTCACTGAGGTCGGCAATTCTTGTCCACGAGACCCTTGACATGATCATGTAGGCTACCGTGATCCCGACTAGGTAAGGAAGATAAATCCGAAAAACTCTTCTTACGGCAAAGGTCAGGTAAGAGGATGGCTTCTTATTAAGATAAGGCAGTGACAAGACAAAGCCACTTAGCAGGAAGAATAAGATCACTGCCTCATGCCCTGCCCAAAACAGATGCAGCGGAGTATGCTCCCCGTCGGTAAAGAAGGTGCGTCCCGGAAGGATCAATGCAATATGCGACAAAAGAACAGATACGGCAGCCAATCCGCGCAAAGAATCCAATTCCTCGAAACGTTTATTCATGCTTCATGCCTCCATATCGTCTGATGTTTATCGCAATGCACGCTTCCGAGAAATTTATCTACTAAGTGACGACTCGGTGATGATGGTCCTTCTGCCGATTGAGTGATATTCGAAACCTGCTGACTCCGCAGCATCTAGTGCAAAGCAGTTACGTCCATCAAAGATGATCGCATCCTTCATCCAACCTCTTGCTTCTCGAAGATCAATAGAAGTGATCTCCGGCCATTCAGTCAGGATAAAGGCCGCGTCAGCGTCCAAGAGTGCTTCTCTAACAGAAGGAGCATAGCTGATCTGCTCCGGAAGTATTTCCCGCGCATTGTTCATAGCCACTGGATCAAATCCAATGACATCAGCACCAAGCGCTACTAACTGCTCAGCAATCGCAATGGAAGGTGCCTCGCGCATATCATCCGTATTGGGTTTGAACGCTAACCCCAGCAGTGCGATGCGCATTCCCTTGACATGCCCGAAACGATTCATGGCGCTACGAACAAGCTTTGTCTGCTGGTCGCGGTTCACCTCAATGACGGAATGCAGCAGTTTAAATTCATATTCGACATTCCCAGACATCTGCACAAGGGCTTTCGTATCTTTCGGGAAACAGGAGCCCCCATAGCCGATCCCTGCTTTCAGAAACTGGGTGCCAATCCGTTTGTCCATTCCCATCCCGAGGGCCACATGCTCAACGTCAGCGCCAAGCTTCTCACAGACATTGGAGATCTCATTCATAAAGCTGATTTTGGTTGCGAGAAAAGCGTTTGAAGCGTATTTGATCATCTCCGCACTGCGCAAATCTGTTTGGTAAACGGGAATGCCGAAGGGCTGATAAACCTTCTCCAGCACTGCACCTGTCTCTGGATCATCTGTCCCAATGATGATTCGATCCCCCTGAAAGGTATCATGGACAGCTGACCCCTCGCGGAGAAATTCAGGATTGGAGGCCATTGAGATTTTCACTGGCTGCCTTAAGTGGCCTTCAATTACAGACCTCACATCGTCATTTGTACCCACGGGAACGGTGCTTTTGACCACAACAATGCTGTTGTTGCGCACATGATAACCAATATCCTTCGCGGCCTGTTCAATATAGGTTAGATTGGCAGAGCCATCCTCTCGTTGTGGTGTTCCAACCGCGATGATAATGAGTTCTGACCAGAGGAGTCCTTCCCGGTGGCTGGTTGTAAAATTTAAACGACCCGCGTCACGGTTACGAATCATTAGTGGCTCCAGCCCCGGCTCATAGATCGGCGAGATTCCTTGTTTCATCTTGGCTACCTTCTCTTCATTCACATCAATACAGGTGACTTGATGGCCAATCTCCGCGAGACATACCCCCGTCACTAGTCCAACATAACCTGTGCCAATTACCGTTATATACATGAGTATCCCTCCCATTTATCAAGAAATCGATTTTAATTGCTGTCCCGTTCGATTGGCATATTCGACCAGCTCGCGAATACTAGTAACCACGCGCATCTGCTCTTCTTCGGTCAGCGCTGATCCAGAAGGAAGGCAGAGGCCCGTTGCGAACAACTGCTCCGATACATTCTCTTTAGCTTCATGGGGGTAATAAATGCTATTGCGAAATAACGGCTGCAGATGCAGCGGCTTCCAAACCGGACGAGCTTCAATATTCTCTGCAGCTAGTGCCTGCAGCACCTCATTCACCGAAACCCCGGCTTCATTCTTATCGATTGTCAGGGTCGTCAGCCAGCGATTAGACATCGTTCCCTCTGCTTCTGGCATCATTGTAAAGCCGGGCAAGCTCCCTAGCATCTGCTCATATCGGTGGAAAATACGTCTTCTAGCTGCCACCCGGTCATCCAATACCTCAAGCTGTGCTCTTCCTACGCCGGCAAGAATGTTGCTCAGTCGGTAGTTGTAGCCCATTGTGCTGTGTTGATAATGCGGTGCGACGTCCCTGGCTTGGGTAGCCAGAAAGCGGGCTTGCGCAATTGCTCCAGGCTCATCAGCAATCAGCATACCGCCGCCGGACGTCGTGATAATCTTGTTGCCGTTGAAGGAATAAATCCCCAAGCGACCAAAGGTACCACTCTTCTTCCCTTTGTAGCTGGAGCCTAGTGACTCCGCTGCATCTTCAACCAAAGGCACCTGATATAATTCGCATAAGGCAGCGATTGCGTCCATATTTGCACTTTGTCCGTATAAATTTACGGCGATCACCGCTTTTGGCAATCGGCCCTTCCTCAGCTCATCATGAAGAGCTCGCTCAAGGGCCAATGGGGACATATTCCAGGTTCCCGCTTCAGAATCAATAAACACGGGCTCCGCTCCTTGATAAAGAATTGGATTAGCACTAGCCACAAAGGTTAGGGAGGAGCAGAATACTCGATCTCCTGCTTGAACATCCAATATCCGTAAGGCCAAATGGAGGGCTGCAGTTCCTGAGCTTAAAGCCACCGCTTCGTTTACTCCAAGGTAGGCAGCCATTTCTTGCTCGAAGGCATCGACATTTGGACCAAGCGGAGCAATCCAGTTGGTCTTAAAGGCATCATTGATATACTGCTGCTCTTTACCACTCATATGAGGAGGGGAAAGGAAAATTCGACTCTTTACTAGGGATTTATCCATATTTACCTCATCCTCTTCTCTAAGATTTAGCACTTTGACTGCCAGACATTCGTTCTACATCCAAATCAAGCAGGAGTGTACCTGGATCAAGAACAACCCCTCTCCGCTTAAGCACGGCGATCAGCGTAAGTCCGATAATTTTTAAATCGAGCAGCAAGGATTGTTGTTCTACGTAGCAAACATCAAGCTCCAGTCGTTCACTCCAATGAAGCTGATTTCTTCCGTTGACTTGGGCTAAGCCCGTTAAGCCGGGTCTAACCCGATGCCTTAGCTGTTCCCTTGGGGTGTAATGGGCTAAATATTTAACAAGCAGTGGCCTTGGGCCGACAAAGCTCATCTCTCCTTTGAGGATGTTGAGCAGCTGTGGCAGCTCATCCATGCTCGTTTGACGAAGTACTTTGCCAAGTGCAGTTAATCTAAGACCGTCAGCAAGGGGTATCCCCGTTGCTGAGTGCTCCTCCCGCATCGTGCGAAACTTATAGAGCATGAATAAATGACCATGAAGTCCTGGGCGCTGTTGGCGAAAGAAAATAGGTTTTCCCATATTCACTCTAACGAGGAGCCCTGTAATCAGAATAATGGGGCTGCATAAAAACAAAATGCAGATAGCAAAAAAGATATCGAGCATCCGCTTCATCTGGCCCCTCCTCGTCAGCTATTTACTCCAGCTTTACTTTCGGCTGCGTCTGCAATAGGGTCTAGCTCTATGGACTGCAATCGAAAGAGCTGCTTGAACTCTGGAATCGTTGTTAACTGCCTCAGATTGTCGATTTGATAATGGGCTTCAAATTCCTCTGGTACTAGGGTATCGGCATAAACCCCATCGGGTCGCTTAAGACGAACCGTTCTCCAGCCCAGTGTTTTCGCTGTGATGAAATCCTTACTGGCGTTATCCCCTACATATAAACATGCTTCATGCTGCACATGCAGCAGTCTCACCATTTCTTGATAAGGAACCGGACTTGGCTTCCAATGCTCCCGCCCCAGTGTGTCAGATAATACGACCGCATGAAAATAATGATCTAGGTTCAATTTCATCACCTTTTGTTCTTGCGCCTCTTTGTAGCCATCAGACAGCAGACCGAGCTTCACTTCTGCACTAATTCGCCCGAGTAGCCACTGCGCATCCGCAGATAAACTGATTTCGGGCTCATGCAAGCGATAACAGGCAACGAGCTCCGTGATCAGCTGATTATTATAAGCAAGGCCCAACTGATCAAGGACTCGATTAAAGATCAATGCGCTTTCTCCTGAATGAAATAACCTTGTGGCTGATTCATAGAAGCCCGCATGACCAAACTGCCGGAAAACTCGCTCACCTACAGCCTTAAATCCACTGAGAACATAGTCCCTCTCTGGATATAATGTATCGTCCAGATCAAAAACAATCGTCGTCACTTCCATTTGACTCGCCCCTTGTGAAGATCGCTTCGTCGTACCGCAGCATGGTTAATTGATCTGTCCAATTGAAATCGGGCTTACCCAGCGACTCTCCGTTTGCGAGCTGTAGCGACCAGAAGGGGAAATCTGCTCCTGCTTCAATCGATAACGGGATACCTCCCCCAAACCGTGGATTGATCTCGATAAAGGTGATTTGCCCATCCTCCTGCTTGAAGCATTGCAATGTCAAGCAACCCACAGGTCCAGGTAAAGCCCCGACAACTGCTTCTACTGCTTGAATAATTGACTTGTCTTTCACGGTTTTCCCCTTGCTCACTTCGCCTGCTCTTGTCTCTATGCGCAGTCTAGGAACAATCGTTTTGATCCTACCCGCAAAATCAGTCATCACATCCACGGTATACTCATCTCCACAAACCAATTCCTGAGCCATGGCAAACGGAGTGTATTCGAGAAAGAACCGCAGCTCCTGCTCGTTGCGAATCTTGGTGACACCTTTACTAGAGCTGCCGTTTGTCGGCTTGATAATCAGCGGGAATATATAGTCACCCTCAGCCAAATCCTTCTCGCTGTATACCCTCGGTGTAGAAATTCCGTGCTCGACAAAGAAATGATAGGTTTGCTTCTTATCACAAGAGATTTCGTTCAGCTCTTTGCTCGATAGAAGCAGCTTCACCCCCATTTGATCAAATAAATGCCTGTTTTGTGCGAGCAATAATAGCTCGGAGTCGATCAGCGGGATCAAAAGTTGGATGTTCTCCTGCTGACAAATATGGATCAGGGTCGGAAGATAACCCTCATCGCTCAGTCTAGGAACAAGGTAATGTCGATCAGCGAAGAAGGCGGTCGGTGCGGTACTTTTCAGGTCGGCAGTAATGATCTTCCCAGAAAGTCCGTGTGAGGTATAAGCCTCCCTGAACTTTTTGACCAGAGATACTCTCCTTCCAGAACTAGTAAATAGGATGTTTGTTTTACTGTGACTCATTCTTCAGCGAACTCCCCTCGAATAATGGCATGGTGGCATGATTGCTATGGTTAATTCCGGCTGGTCTTACCACTCGCCACACTGTCAGTAACAGAATTCTCAGATCAAGCGCAAGGCTGTGATGGTCAACGTACCATGTGTCGAGTTGAAATCGCTCCTCCCATGAGATCGCGTTCCGGCCATTAACCTGCGCCCATCCGGTAATTCCCGGTTTTACGAGGTGTCGTCTGGCCTGCTCCTCCGTATATAAACCCATGTATTCGATCAGCAGTGGTCGTGGCCCAACGATGCTGAGATCACCCTTCACCACGTTAATGAGCTGGACCAATTCATCTAAACTGTATTTTCTCAGCATCTGTCCAAAGGGAGTTAAACGATCGGCGTCTGCTAGTAAACATCCATCCTCATCCAGCGCATCTGTCATCGTACGAAACTTGTAGACGGAAAAAGGTTTTCCGTGAAGCCCGGGACGCTCCTGCTTAAAGAGAATGGGCGAACCCAACTTCAAGCGAATAAGCAAAGCAATCACTCCCATAATCGGTAAAAGCAGCAAAAGGGCAGGAACGGAAATGATTAAATCGAACACCCGCTTTTTAATTTTGGGTACCCTTGTTACGAGGAGTCGTCTAAAGCGCCAGAGGAGATAGTTTTGCTCGACAAAATGATGGCCATCAACTGCAATCATCCAGCGATTATCGGCAAGTTCCAACTGATCGATGTGATGCATCCCGTCCTTTCTCCAGTCGTTCTGCATGCCAGTGCCAGTCAGCACCACATGACCTTCCTCCTCTGCATAATCGGTTTCGGTCAATGATGTAACACGAAAGACCTGATTGGCTCTGCCATAAAGGGGATCACCATCCTGCGTATAACGATAGACCTGTTCTCGATAAACAAGGACACGCCCGCCGGGACGACTGATACTGCCGTTATCGGAAATGACCGGACTGTGTGGATGTTCCTTCCATTCGCCCTCCAGCTCATCGGCAAAAAACAGATGGAGATGCTTGCTCTTGGAGCCAGCGTACATCCACCATTTCTCTTGATAGAAGAAGAGACTCGGATCTGTATATCTCCCTTTAATCAGTTCTCCTGCGACAGCCCACTCCGTGGGAAAATGGGTTGCCTTATACAGCAAAACCTTATTGGCTTCAACGGATTCAGGTAGCATATAAAACTGTCCATCCAGCTGGAAGACTTGAGGATAAGACAAATGAAAGCTTTCCTTGAGAACAATCTGCTCGTAATGCCAGGAGATACCGTCTTGACTTGTCGACAGTCCAATATCGCCTCGTCCCGTTGCCTTATTCAATAC
>JAIMBU010000114.1 GCA_023511325.1 Gorillibacterium sp. | reverse complement strand
AACCAGGACACTGGAACTGATGCCGGAAAGAACCTGCGCATAGTTGGTCAGCAACTCACGCAATAAAGCTTGAAGCGGAAGAAGATTGACGTTCGTCATGAACAACGTCCCGTACCACCATTCATTCCAACGGTCGACTGCATAGAAGAGGGCAATGGTCGCAATCATCGGCTTAGAGGTCGGCAACACAATTTTGTACAGCACTTGGATATCATTAGCACCGTCAATCTTGGCTGATTCTTCAAGTCCCGCCGGTAATGTACGGAAGAAGGAGATGCAGATAATCATATAGAAGGTATTGACGGCTACCGGTAGCACCATCACAAGTAATGAGTTAATGAGATGCAGATTCTTCATCGTCAGGTAGAATGGGATCAGCCCTCCATTGAAGAACATGGTGAAAATGATGCCGGACATCACGATCTTCCTTCCGGGAAATCGATTCTTCGACATAACGTACGCGCCGGATAACGTAACAATCATATTAACGGACGTTCCGACAACTGTTACGAACAGGGTGACGAGCATCGCTTTGAGAAAACGTGGCTCATGCAGAATATAATTGTAAGCCGTCAAGTCGAAGGTGGTTGGAATCAGATAGACGGCTTGCTTGGAGACCGCCACCGTGTCACTGAACGACATGATAATCACATTGTAGAAAGGAAAAATGGTGCAGGCTGTCAGCAGGATAAGAAAGCAGTGGATTAAGATATCCACCTTACTCTTCTTCCTCCGCACAAGTTTAGTCTTACTTATGACTGCAGCCGGCTCCTTCTTGGTTGCCGCTGTTTCCATTACACCAAACCCTCCCCACCCAGCTTCTTCACCACAGAGTTCGTGGAGTACAGAAGCACGAAATTAAGAACAGCCTTGAACAAACCAATTGCGGTTGTTACTCCGAAGCTGGAGCCGTCTTTGAAAGCAGACCGATAAACGTAAGTATCCAGAATATCACCCGTACTGTACACACCTGGATTATAAAGGTTAAAGATTTGTTCAAATCCCCCGTTCATCGCGTTGCCCACCGCCAGAATGAGCAGGATGGCTGCTGTCCCCCGGATCGAGGGCCAGGTAATGGCTTTAAGTTGTTGAAAACGGTTGGCTCCATCTACGTAAGCAGCTTCATAGAGCTCGGGATTGATGCCCGCGATTGCTGCCAGATAAATAATCGCGCTCCAGCCAATCTCTTTCCACATACTAGATAGGAACAGGATGGGTCGAAACAACCCAGGGTCGGTTAGAAATTGCTGTTTATCCACTCCTGCAAAGGCAAGCAGTTGATTGAATACACCATCCGTACTCAAGAAATTAAACATGATGCCGCTTACAATAACCCATGATATAAAGTGTGGAAAAGTATAAACCGTCTGATAGAACTTCTTCATCTTTTCCTTCGCCACTTCATTCAGCAGTAGAGCTAAAATGATCGCGGTAGGAAACTCAAGCAGCATCCGACCCACGCTGATAATAATCGTGTTCCAAAACGCCCGCCAAAACTCGCTTTGCTTGACGAGTGCTTCAAAATTATCCAGTCCGATCCACGGACTTTGCATGATTCCTGCTTTTATATGGAACTCTTTAAACGCTAGCACAATACCATACATCGGCACGTATTGAAACAACACGTAAAATAGGACAGTCGGAAGGAGCAGGATGTATAAATATCTGCTTTTGTAAATTTCCTTCCCCAAAGATTTCCCCATCGTGAACCCCCTCACCAGCAAAAATTTGTTTTTCTTATAATCTTATTATCCGCTTGCGGGTCTTGTTGTAGTATGCACGCGATTTATGGAATTGTATTGAAATGAAACCGCTAACAAGAAAAGAAAGCCTCGCAAGAAGACTTTCTAAAAATAGTCCATATCGACAATAAAAATAATCCATACCTATTTAATTGCAAATGTTCATTCACTATTAAATTGAGTTATATGACTCATTTCATTGCCAGCGGACATGAAAAGAAGATGACCCCTAAGAGACAGGAGCCATCTTCTAGAAGCATAAAGTCTTTTATTCTGTGTCTTCAACTAGGTTTGCCGTTCAATTTAACCTAGAAGGGACTGCTATCCACTCCCATTACTTCTCTAAGGAGCTACAACGATACTCTTATCCAATGTGACTGATGTTTGTGCCAATAGTCGCCCTTTTATCGTTGCGTTCGTTCCCAAAGTAATATTTGTCTTGCCTAGTATGGTTCCCTCGAAATGAGCATCTGTTCCAATCGAAACGGTTTCCGCTGCCTGCCAGATAATGTTCTTGGCTTGTGCTCCGCCGGTTAGGATAATCCGGGTGCCACTGGCTTGGATCACTCCTTTAGCCACCTGGAATACCCAAACATCATTTGCTCCACCATGGAGAATAACATTCGAATTGATTAAGACATTGGTGCCCCATTTATAAGTACCTGCTGTAAGAGTTTGACCACTAATATCTCCAGCATACAATTCTGTATAATCAGCAGTTCTTCCTGCAGCATCGGTGTACGCGGTTTCCATGTCGCTTATCGCTGTAGTTAGATTGCTCGAGGTTGGAGAGGCATAATCTGAAGCGTATGCCTTCCCCGTAAGTTGACTGGAAATTGAAAATTCATTCGTCGCATCCACGGTCAGAGAAAAACCAGTGATAGCCGTCGAATCAATGGGGCTAACTCCAATATTTCCCGTAACAACAGAACTGGGTACGGAAGAGATTCCTGTTTTTGCTAAGATAGCATAATTCCCAGCCATACCAAGGCTTACTGGAGCAGGCCCAACGCTTACTAATCCAACGGTTATCGTACCCACAGAAGCTAAGGATACACCTGCTGCGTTTACTAAGAATAATTTGTATGCACCTGCTGCTGTCGGTGCCAAAATTATATTGGCATCACCATTTCCGACAAGCCTCGTCATATTAGCTGCTGGAGCAAATACGCTTGTACCTGCTGGCGCTAACCATGCTGTAGTACCTCCTAGAGGAGCGCTTATCCCTACATTTTCTCCAGCTGCTACGGTTGCAGTTGCTAACGTTGGCTGGGATGGTAGTCCTGCTGTTGGTGTTGGTGCTGATGGCCCATTACCTTGCTCAGCTTTGACCTTTAATGCTTTGTCGAGGATGGTAATCGCTTCTGCGCGTGTAACTGATTGCAGAGGGCGGAACGTTCTGTCGGGATAACCCACCATCATTGCATGGTCGATGACCGCACCAATGGCTCCATTACTCCATTCAGGAATACTTTTCCCATCTGCGTATACGACAGCTGAAGCTGAAGACTCCAATCCTAACAGCTTGGCAACAATCACGGCCACTTCTTGACGACTCATTTCTTGCTTCGGTTTGAATGTCCCATCCGCATATCCAAGAACATATCCGGCTTTCTGCGCTTTAGAAATATCCGCATATGACCAGTCTTTCTCTACAACATCTGCAAATGAAATGATTCCGGGTTCCACAAAACCAAATGATCGGTTTACCAATGCAGTAAATTCCTGGCGACTCACCTTTACATCCGGTCGAACCATGCCGTCTTCATACCCAGTGACCAATCCCTGGTTCATCCAACTACTAATGGTACCTTCTGCCCAATGGTCTTTATAGTCATTCGCGCTCTCTGCGGAGGTTACTCCCATTGTTGAGAAAGTCATACATAAAGCTAATGCCCATACACATACTTTCTTTCCGCTTTTTATATTCAACCAAACATTCCCCCTGGTAAATGTAGATAAAAAGAGCAATAACGCGTGCACGCGTTATTGCTCTTTTTACCCTGTTTGTGATATTTCGAATCTTTCCCCTCGTTCCGATTCCAATGCCTCACCCTGTTACGATAGGGATTATCCATGATATAGACAGGTTATACATGTTCATCTCGATATTGCGTAGGTGTCTGACCCTTGCTTTTCTTGAACAGCCGAATGAAATAAAAATAGTCGTGATAGCCTACCTTCTCTGTAATCTCTTGAATCGTGTATTCTTCGGATTCCAGAAGCTCACAGGCATAGGCTATACGAAGCTTGGTGATATAGGCCGTGAATGTCTCCCCGACCTCTTTGGTAAATAATTGACTGATATAGCTTGGATTCATGTAGAACTGGTCCGATAAGCTCTGCAGTGAAAGATCCTGCTGAAAGTTGCTAGTAACGAACTGTACAATGGAATTGAAGGTCTGATTCCGCGTCTCTACCACGGGAAAGTCGGATTGGACCAAATAACGGGCGACCAGCACCTTTAGCTCTACCAACATTTCAAATACATGCGGGAATGACTGGGCCAATTGTTCGTAGCTGTACAATGAGCTCTCCGTCTGCCCCAGCTTGAACAGGAAGGATATCGTCATGTTGTAGACCTGGAAAGCATGCCGAATGGATAGCGCTTTCTCCTTGAACATGTGCTCGATGCCATCGAATGCCTGATACACCGACTTAACATCCTTGGCTCGTATCGCTTCATGTACACTCGCCAGCGCTGCATTCAATTGCGAGTATTCAAATTGTTGCGGATAGTAAAGTCCTGCTTCAAGCGTGACAAAATACTGATGGGCCAATACATCAGCACTCGCTATTGCATTCCTGAGTTCACTCAAATCGGTAAGCAGTCCACTTACGCCAATGCCGAGTCCTGGTGGGAGGTTCTCCTTCCCCTTGAAGCCTAGCACCGCTGATTGTTGCGCAGTCAACAAATAGGCAGTTTTGGCCGGTCCGGTCTTGAGCTTGAGTAGGTACCCTGTTCCAACCGGTAGTTCTCCCGGACCCAGAGTCACCACGCAAACGAGTCCCTCTCGCTTCCAATCCTGAACTCCACACCTAATGATTTCATCCTGCAGCATGGAACGGTTCTTAAGACTTGGGTCTTCTAAATATCGCATCAGGGGAGTATCGGTTGAAGGCTTTGCCTTTTCCAGTAAGGCTTTAACTTTGACTAGTACGGTCGCTATTTCCATTTCGTCGAACGGTTTCAGACAATAGCCGACTGCTCCGTACTTCAACGCCTTTTGAGCATAGGCGAATTCCGCATATCCGCTTACAACGACAAAATAAACGGGAAAAGGGAGATCTGCACCTCGCTGAATTAATTCTAGGCCGTTCATCTCTGGCATGCGGATATCTGTAAATACGACATCAGGCCTTAATTGCCCAATCGCTTCCAACGCTTGGCCCCCACTAGCCGCTTGTCCGACCACCTCGAAGCCGTAATACGCCCAATCCACTAAATCCTTTAGGCTTTCGACAACCCAGCCTTCATCATCCACAAGCAATACCTTATGCATCTGGTTCACTCCTCCTCATCCCAATAATAAGCCGGACTTGTGTGCCCTTGCCAAGGATGCTCTCAATCTGCATACCGCAGTCATTCCCAAACATGATCTGAATTCGGTTGTTGACATTAACCAGACCTATGCTGCTCTGCTCTCCGCCCCCCTGCATGAATCCAGAGAGTGGCTCGGCCAGCATCCCACGAATTTGCTCCAATCGGTTCGGAGCGATACCTACCCCATTGTCCTCAAGAAGTAGGTTCAGTTGGCCCTGCTCATTAACGGAACCTTGGAGCCGCAGCAGGCCGCTGCTAAGATTTGGCTCTAGCCCATGATAGATCGCATTCTCCACTAGCGGCTGCAAAATCATCTTGGGAATGATGAAATCCAAAGCGTCCTCTGTAAAATTGTATTGGACAGAGAAGCGGTCAACAAAGCGAATTTGCTGGATCTGGATAAACGATTCGACCATTTTGATTTCCTCACGCAGTGGTACGACATCTCCCCCTTTGATGCTGTAGCGGAAAATGCTGGATAAGGACCTTGTCATCGTTTTGATCTTGCTTTGGCCTTCTACAGCTGCCATACCTGTAATTGCCTCCAGCGTATTATACAAGAAATGCGGATTAATTTGGCTTCTCAAAAAGGCCAACTCAGACTTCTTCTTTT
Organism: Gorillibacterium sp.; assembly: GCA_023511325.1. Taxonomy (GTDB): domain Bacteria; phylum Bacillota; class Bacilli; order Paenibacillales; family NBRC-103111; genus Gorillibacterium. The sequence continues at coordinate 1,401 of JAIMBU010000114.1, read as the reverse complement.
CGAGTTCGGTGCCATACAGTCGCGTATTTGTCTCAATCAGCCGTCGTGTGAGTTGCTCGATCTCATCGAGCATGCTGTTGAATTCGAAGGCCATAATGCTGATTTCCATGTAGCCCTTGAGTGAAATCCGTTTCCTGTATTCTAAATTCTCCCCCTGCTTGACGGAGGTCATAAAGAAGATCATCTTCTTTAGCGGGCGCAGAATATTATTGATGATAAACATAAACGGGATACCCAAGACCAACAGTCCGATCGCTAGTATAAAAAGCTCCTGCCTGCGGATATCCAGCAGATTGGCAAGCAGTTCGTCCTTAGGCGCTACACTGAGAATACTCCCATCGATGTCCGCTAGACTCTCTGACTGCATGACGTAAAGCTTATCCTGCCATTTCACCATTTGATTGTTGGAAATCGGACTGTCTAGCGGAAGATAAGGCAGGATGCTCCCCATCTTCGTGGAAGAGTTGCTGGTAATCACCTTGTAATCGCGGTCCAACAAATAGATCTGCGTATTGGTTTTCTTCAGATCGTATTCGGTGTCCCCCACAAGAGCCTTGGGGTCAATAATAAAGAAAATCGTTCCAATATTCGTGTTGAACAGTTCACCCGGCTGCACGTAGCCGATAGAGGAAGCTAAAATCAGGACGGTTCCCGAACCGTATAACGTTCCAAACTGCTGCATGCCGACGTAATAGGCGTTAGACTTATCTGGGACCAGCTTCTTCATTGGAGATAAGTATCGGTTACCACCGTTGATGTCAATCCCAACATCGTTATTGCCGGAAATGACAATATCGAGAATGCCGTCTTTTGCCTCTCTTTGGCTGGTAAGGAAACGACTATTTTTCTTAAATAATTCATACCTGGGAAGCTCGTCCTTTTCCACCAAGTAGCTTTGAACATCCACGCTGTAGGATATATTCTGCATCAATCTAGAAATGACATCCATATTAGAGGTTACATTCTTCTTCATTTCCGTTACGGTCTGTTTCACATATTCCTCGTGGCTTCGCGTGATCATGCCAGACATCATGGAATAGGTATGAAGGATGATTGCCAGAATGACAAATATCGCTGCACCTGCAAGAATGAACAATTGCGAGCGGATGGATAGTTTTCTCAAGTAGGCCATCCAGACTCACCTTCCCTCTACAAGTAATTAATAGGCAGGCTCATTATCGGTCTATCGCACGAATAATGTCAAGCTGCAATGCAGTTCCACGGCTGCCTTTGTTGTTTCTCCATATTAGGATGTGCGCTCTAACACAACCAATGATATTTCAGCAAAGCTATAATTTACATCTGATTTTTGCACTAATTATTGTTATTTTATAACAATATTTTCCTGTGTATAGTAGAAGTAGAAAGCGCTTCCATACTAAGAATTTAGGAGGTGACCGC
>JAIMBU010000113.1 GCA_023511325.1 Gorillibacterium sp. | reverse complement strand
TTCCTGAGCTGAAGCATCAGCGGATTACAGTTAGTATTGGTATAGTGGACTATGTTTCCGAACTTGGCAAAGAGGGTCTGTTTAAACTTGCAGACTCATTCTTGTACGAGGCTAAGCGTTCTGGTAAAAACAAGACGGTAGCGCACCCGGGGAGGGGAGCAAGTCATGTTGAGGAGATATCGGGGCAACTATGAGCATACGTCGAGCTGGAACCGGAAAATATGCAGGTCATATTGGATACTAGGTTTACTGATTTTTGCCTTAGTTTTGATTACCTTACCCTTCATGATCAAGGGTGACCCGGATGCGCTTCATCTATTCATCCGCAATCAGATCATCATTCAAAGCAGTCTGATCCTCGGTCTTCAAATTCTAGCCGAAGCGGTTTGTAGATTACATAGCAAGTTGCAGGACTATATCATTCTAACGATAGGCTCTTGCTTCGCCTCCATTATTCTAGCCTCAACGTCTTCAGCTGTACATGGGGTTCAGATTATCATGTGTCTACCCATCCTGATCTCCATCTTCTATTTCAATTATTGGAAGGTTATTTTTTCTTGTATGATTACTTTAATATTTTATCTATTGACCATGGCTGCTCTCCCTGCTTATCGCGACAATCCTGATTTCTTTCAGAAATCAATCGGATTTACCCTCATACTCTTCTGTACGATTGCTTCGCTTGGCATTGTCAACCGTGGACTAGAAATGATCAAGCATGAGAAGGAAGCATTGTTAAACGAAGCCAAGCACCGTCTTCAAGAACGTATTATGAATGAAGCCTCTCAGAAGGATGCACTGACGGGTCTTAATAACCATAAGGCATTTCAAGAAAAGATCCGACTGATGGTACATGATCCGTGTAAGCGTTCTATGTACCTTGCCATGATTGATATTGACGATTTCAAATCGGTAAATGATACTTTCGGTCACTGGGTTGGTGACACGGTGCTCAATAGAATTGGAACGCTACTTAAGAATTTCTCCGATCAACAGACGATAACCTCGCGTTATGGCGGGGAGGAGTTTGCTGTTATTTTTGCTGGAATAGAGAAGGGGAATGTACTGGAACGGCTGGAGAAGTTGCGTGCCGACGTCGAACAGACGGAATTCTCAGAGCTTAATGGCAGGAGGATCACCATAAGTGTTGGGTGCCGTCAGCTTGTGCCTGATGAGGATTGCGATTCTTTATTCAAAAGGGCTGACGATGCCCTCTACCTAGCGAAGCGTGGAGGGAAGAACAGAGTGGTTTAACCCGAAACCACGTAATATTCGCCATCATCTCATTAAAATTGCACCTTCACAGCCATTCCTGCGTTAGCTATCCTTGTTGAGAAGAACAAGAGTAGCCAAGTAAAGGAGAATCGAATCATGGCAAAGGTAGCAGACAGGTATCTGTTGGTTGATCCGTGGGCAATTATCGAAGAGGGCTTTGATTCAGAGCGAGGTCGGGTATCGGAATCGATCTTCTCACTCGGAAACGAGTATATGGGCGTGCGTGGTTATGCAGAAGAGGGCTACAGCGGAGATACGCTGGTTGGGAGTTATTTTAACGGATTGTTCGAGGAAATAAAGCTTGGAGCGCATTACAAAGGAATTATTAGACGGCTCCGCTTCATGGCAAGTGCTGTGGATTGGCTCTATACCCGAATTCGTGTGGGAGACGAAACGTTAGATTTGGCTAAGAGTAAGATCAGTGGTTTCTCGCGTAAGCTGGACTTCAAGACCGGTGCTTATTCACGAGAATTTATTTGGCATCTCCAGGCTGGTGGTTCCATAAAGGTTTCCTTTATTAGACTAGTGAGCATGACGAAGTCGAATTTGGGCTGTCAGCAGATATCCTTTGAAGCGATCGATTGTACCGGCTCGGTCGAAGTGCGCTCTGGACTTGATTTTAATATTATTCATGAGGACCAAGGCAGGAATCTATGGGAAGGTGTCCGCCAAGGGGGAATAGGCGAGGTTACGGCAATCCTTGCGCAGACGATTAGTACCGGAAATCGGCTTTTCTCTGGGTTCACTTTAAACACAAGTGTACCTATTGCACCTGTTATGATTCAAGAAGATAAATTTATTGGTCAGGATTTTTCACTTCCGCTTGCCGTGGGTTCAAAGGTCAGCTTCGAGAAGATTGTGGCCAACTATGCAGAATTGGTACCGCCGGTTACCTCTGAAGCTGTCTGGACGATGGGTATTGAACTTGCGGCTCAATTTGGCGCATTGACTTTTGCGGCCATTGCTGAGGAGCAGGCTACTTACTGGGGACGTGTTTGGGAAGCATCTGATATCGAGATTGAGGGGGATCCTGAGAATCAACAGGGTATCCGCTTCTGTATCTTCCAGCTGTACCAAACCTATCGCGGGGAGAATCCGGGGTTTAATATCGGTGCCAAGGGCCTGACAGGCGAAGCCTATCGGGGACTTGCATTTTGGGATACAGAATCGTATTGTCTACCCTTCTACCTGTTTAATAATCCGAAGGCAGCCAAAAGTCTGTTGGAGTTTCGTTACAAAACCTTGACTGAAGCCATCGAACGAGCCAAAGAGGTGGATTGCATCGGGGCTTGTTATCCGATTGCGACGATCGATGGTACCGAAAGCTGTGATCTGTGGCAGCATTCTAACCTCCAGCTACATGTCGGGACAGCAGTTGGCTATGGGATTTGGCATTATGTGAAGACGGTTGGCGACACTGAATTTCTCTATGAAAAAGGCATAGAAATGCTGATTCAAATCAGCCGCTTCTATGCGAGTCGCGGTCAATGGGGTCAACGTTCGGGGCAATATGGCTACTTCGGTGTCATGGGACCGGATGAGTTCCAACTGATGGTCAATAACAACTGTTATATCAACCTGATGGCGAAGAAGCTGTTTGAATATACCCTCGAGTCGATTAACGAGATGGAGCAAGTTGCACCGGAACAGATCAAGCAGCTTATCGCTGCTCTTGCTCTAAGCGAGCAAGAGCGGAGCACATGGCAGCGGATGGCCGACAATATGCACATACCTCTAGACGAAGCAACAGGAATATTTGAAGAGCATGATGGCTTCTTCGATATGCCGCATATCGATATTCACTCGATTCCGGTCAGCGAATTCCCGCTTTATTCCAATTGGTCATATGATCGATTGTACCGCTACGATATGATCAAGCAACCCGATGTGTTGATGTTTATGTTCTTGTATAATCAAGACTTTACACCAGAAGTGAAACGGGCGAATTACGAGTATTACGAGCCACGTTGCATTCATGAATCGTCGCTTTCACCGTCGATCCATTCGATTCTAGCTAGTGAAATTGGTCGGAATGAGGAAGCCTACCAATTCTTCGAGTTTGCTACACGCCTTGATCTGGACAACTACAATCGCAATACTCGAGAAGGACTACACACAACGTCAATTGCCGCGGCGTGGATGAATATTGTCTATGGCTTTGGCGGGATGAGATCCGATGGGGCGGGACTTGTGCTTAACCCGACGATCCCGCAAATCTGGAGCTCCTATCGGTTTAAAGTGATCTACCGAGGAACAACACTAAGCATTGTGACGAACAAGGATATTCTCACCATAAGGGCAGAAAGTGGAGTGAGCGTGGAGGTCATTGTCTATGGCAAAGCTTATTTGATTGATTCCGTTGGTATTGAACTTCCGGTTCAAAATGTAATCTACGCAGGAGAGGCGGTTATGCAATGAGTTGGACAGTAACCGATAACGGCTTTACTCAGGAGAACATCGCCAAGAACGGAAATACCTTTATGATCGGCAATGGCTATATGGGCTATCGTGGAACATTGGAGGAATATAAGAAAGAGCAATTAGTCGCTGTGACACTTGCGGGGTTATACGACAAAGTAGGAGACAAATGGAGAGAACCCGTCAATGCACCGAATGGATTGTGGACCCAGTTATACTTAAATCATACTCCATTAAATGTGTTGCAGATGGACACACAGCAGCATTTTCAGGAAGTAGATTTTCGCTTCGGCATTCATCGTCGGCAGTCCGTATTCCTAGCACCCGATGGAAATCAGATTACCTTCAAGGTAGAACGCTTTGCGAGTATGGACAATCTGCATCTGCTCGCAGCGAAAGCATCCATCTGCTGCTCTGAAGCTTGTGAGCTTACCGTGGAAACGGGAATAGATGGCGAGGTATGGGATATCAATGGCCCCCATCTAGATTCCTTCCACAGTAATGCGTCTGAGCTTGAGCAGCCGATTGTGCTTAGCGCCATCTCGGGCGAGTTAAAGGTTCCTGTTAGCATTGCTCAGAGCATCCGTCTGGATGGAGGAGAACAGGAGCTTGTCCACTCAGCCCCATCAATCTATCGCCGAATTCGCCTCCACTGCCAAGCGGGTGTTCCCTATACGTTTGAATCCTTTGTTTCCGTTTATTCAGGCAGGGACGGAGTGGCTAAACCAGAAGTCACCGCGGTGCACGACTGTCAGCAAGCTCTGTCACAAGGATGGGATGTGCTTCGTCAGAAGCACGATGCCAAATGGGAGGAAAAATGGGCGTTGTCTGACGTCACCATTGAGGGAGACGAAGAAGCACAATTCGCGCTGCGTTATAGCATTTATCAATTGCTGATTATTGCGCCTACTGAATCGGAGAAAGTCTCCATTCCAGCCAGAGGGTTGTCTGGACAGGTATACAAAGGCGCAGTGTTCTGGGATACCGAGATGTTCATGCTCCCTTTCTTCCTGCATACCGATCCAGGAACGGCGCGCAACATCATGATGTACAGATGTCATACACTGGAGGGTGCAAGAAGAAAGGCAACTGAATACGGCTTTGAGGGAGCATTCTACGCTTGGGAAAGCCAGGATAGCGGTGATGATGCCTGTACGCTGTTCAATGTGACGGATGTCTTCACCGGACGCCCCATGCGTACTTACTTCCGGGATAAACAGGTGCATATCAGTGCCGATGTTGCCCGAGGAATCTGGCAATATTATTCGTTTACTGGCGATGAAAGCATTCTTCTGGAGGGCGGAGCAGAGGTAATTCTCGAGGTCGCGCGATTCTTCTATTCCTACGCTTATTATAATACTGCTAAAGAACGCTATGAAATTCTCGATGTGACCGGTCCCGATGAATATCATGAACGCGTCAACAACAACGCATTCACCAACTATTTGGTTAAGCAGGCACTAGAGATCACTCTCGAAACGATTAACCTGCTGAAGGAAAGACATCCTGAGGTTTTTACAGCGCTTGTAGAGAAGATTAATTATCAACGCGAGCTTGTCGCTATTCCGCTGATGCTTTCCTCTATGTATGTACCCTTACCTGATCTGACAACGGGAGTGATTGAGCAATTTGATCGCTACAATACCTTAGAGGAAGTTAGTGTGAAGGCACTGAAGGAGAGAATGCTCGATAAGCATGAGTACCTTGGAGGTGGCAACGGCCTAGCGACCACGACCAAGGTATTGAAGCAGGCAGATGTTGTTCTGATGCTACATCTGTTCAAGGATCACTTCGTAAAGAGCATCAAGCAAGCGAATTGGGAGTACTATGAGCCTCGCACGGAGCATGGCTCAAGCTTAAGTCCCTGTGTCTATGCGCTGGTTGCTTCTGATATTGGCTCGCCCGATTGGGCTTACCCCTATTTTATGCGTACGGCTACTATTGATCTGACTGGTGAGTCCAAGCAATATGTCGGCAACCTCTATATTGGCGGGACACATCCCGCCGCTAACGGAGGGGCGTGGATGGCGGCTATTCTCGGTTTTGCCGGTGTACACTTCCATAATGGAGTTGTACATATTCAGCCCGCTATGCCTAAAGATTGGACCTCTATTGGTTTCTCCTTAAAAATTCTCGGTCAATCCTACACGCTTCGGGTTACAGCAGATCAGGTAGAGGTGATATCCTTGGATGACAACACGCGAAGCCAAAGCTTCTGCGTAGCGGGTAGAGAACTGGAATGTGTGGCTGGTCAATTCTTAATCGTAAATGATTTAACCCAAGACCAACGCAGTACCGAGGAGGCAAGTGTTGGATGAAGGAAAGAATCCGCTCGTATAAAGGAGCAATCTTTGATCTGGATGGCGTCATTGTAGACACTGCTAAATTTCACTTTTTGGCTTGGCGTGAGTTGGCTTCACAGCTAGGATTCGTCTTTACGGAAGAGGACAATGAACGACTCAAAGGTGTCAGTCGGGTGAGGTCGCTTGAAATCTTACTTGAAATCGGTGGCTTGCAGCTAGCGGATGAAGAAAAGATCGAACTGGCAGACAGGAAAAACAAAAACTATGTGGAATATATTTCAAGTATCGATGAATCGGAACTGTTGCCCGGGGCCAAAGACTATCTGTTATTGCTTAAAGCCAAGGGCGTAAGCATTGCCTTGGGCTCGGCAAGTAAAAATGCAGATTTAATCCTGAGTAAGCTGAATATTCGTCATATGTTTGATGCCATTGTGGACGGGAACAAGGTATCGAAAGCTAAACCTGATCCAGAGGTTTTTCTCCTCGCTTGTGCAGAACTTGGACTAAAACCTGATGAATGCGTCGTGTACGAGGACGCACTAGCTGGCATACAAGCGGCTGTTGCGGCCGGCATGAAGACAGTAGGCATTGGCAAGCCCAGTCATTTACCTGGCGCTGATATCGTGATAGCAGGCTTGCATGAGTTATTGCTTTAACTCCGATAAATGTGTATCGATTAAAACCACCTTCCCGGTTGGCTTGCCAATTTGGGGAGGTGGTGTTCTTACAATAGGGGGTAGCAAATGAATCCGTTGAAGAAGCTGAACCTGAAGCAACAATTGATCTTGTTGTTTTTGATCATGGTCAGTCCAATTATTCTGCTTAATTGGTACGGCAATTTAAAAGCGGAGCAAATCCTAAAGCGGCATGTCACGAATGCATATGTAGAGCTAAACAAACAAAACCATTATTTAATCAAACGTGATATCGATACGGTAAATCGAATTATGACAACGATTATTCAGAATCCGGTTACACAGCAGCTCATTCCGGATGATAAGGATACGGTTCTAGAACGAGTCAACAAGTACAAAGCGATGGACAAGCTGCTGGGTAGCTATTCGCTAGGTGTAGGCGGCGGAGAAGCCGTTTATTATTCTTTTTTTGTCTATGACCCCGATGATTTATATTCCTTTGTTCCCAAGACAGCGCTGACCAATATAGCGGATTCGGGCGTTTACTTCTTTAAAGAGGGAGCAGCGCCGAATTGGTTTGACGAGGTTGTGGAGCGCAAAGGTAAAGGATATCTCAAGGTCATCGACCATTTTGCTCATTCCTCCGAGCTGAAGACGCTTGCTCATGTGCGAGCAGTTAATAAT
>JAIMBU010000112.1 GCA_023511325.1 Gorillibacterium sp. | reverse complement strand
CCTACGAGTGGGGAAAGCATCAGAGTGATTGTTGCGGCGGCTAAGGATACCCATACCGCCCAGAAGGAAAGGCCAAGCGGTAAGCCTAGAATGAGGTTTAAAAAGGCAAGTCCAAAACCGATAAAAATTTGCTGGGTGAGGCCCAGTCGTCGCTCATTTGTAAAATTTGCTGGCATGGTTTGTGCCCTCCTGTGATGCATAAGTTAATATTAGAGTAATGTAAAAATGTCATACTCCGCCAGTGACTTTACGCCAAACTATGTAACTCGATTGGATACAGGATTAGCCTTTTTCTTACCAACGGATGAAAGGCCATAGAGTTGCTTGAGCGGCGTAAAATAAACACATATAAGCGTCACTCGTACGGACGATCCTTTGGAGGGTCCGATTCCCCCCGTCAGATACATATTCCGTTCGGTCGTATGCTGCCAAACACGATTCAGCGCATCCACGTAAGTAGGATCGCCAGTGGTATTCACCATATCAGCCATCGCAGTATACAGGTACATGGCTCGCACAGCGTGTCCTTTGACCTGCTGAATGTCTTTAATCGTTCATAGCTAAAAGACTATGATCCTTCTATTCTAGCGGATGTCTGACTCTTGCCATATCTGAATAAGGTCGGGTTTGGTGGATTTTCATTCGTTTTTGGCAACTCTCCTAATCTAATTAATAAATTTCTGGAAAATCTTTTTTATAACAAGAATTGACAAGCTAGGCAAGAAAAATAGTACAATAGTTATAAGAAGTGTTTTTTTGAAAGATTCGGTTCATTATTCATGTTTACACTGCTGTTATCGTATATATCAAAGTGAAGGTGATGTCTCATGATCTTGCATGTTGGTCTTGATGTCGGCTCGACGACTGCCAAAATGGTCGCCGTTGATCGGACGGGGAATATTGTCTATCAATCCTACCGGCGCCATCTTTCGGACGTCAAAAGCACAGTGTTAGGGTTGCTCTCCGATATTCGGAGACGATTCCCCACTGTGTCGGTAACGATGAACATTAGCGGTTCTGCAGGCTTGTCTTTGGCGAAGCACCTCGACTTTCCGTTTATACAGGAAGTCATTGCTTGCACACAAGCCGTAGAGCGGTTCATTCCGGAAACTGATGTGGTGATTGAGCTGGGTGGCGAAGACGCCAAAATCATTTACTTCCGCGGAGGTATTGAGCAGCGGATGAATTCGGCTTGCGCTGGCGGGACGGGTGCTTTTATCGATCAGATTGCTTCTCTCTTGCAGACAGACGCTGAGGGACTCAATAAGCTGGCCAGCTTGCACGAAACGATCTATCCAATTGCTTCTCGCTGTGGGGTGTTTGCCAAGACTGACGTTCAACCTCTGCTGAATGAGGGAGCACGTAAGGAAGACATCGCCGCTTCTATTTTTCAGAGCGTGGTCAACCAGACCATTAGTGGACTTGCTTGCGGTAGGCCGATCCGTGGGAAGGTTGCCTTCCTGGGTGGCCCCCTGACGTTCCTCTCAGGACTTCGTGAAAGGTTTATCGAAACATTAGGCCTGACAGAGGAAGAAACCATTTTTCCGGATCATGCCCAATATTTTGTTGCTCTCGGGTCAGCATTTAACAGTGCAAGCGCCTATCTAAATGATAAGGAAGCAGCGATTCAATTAGACGATCTGTGGAGACAGGTTAATCATTTGGACTTTAAGGCAAGTAGTGTTAAGGAGAACCATCCATTGCCCCCTTTGTTTGCGGGAGCGGCTGAACTGGAAGCTTTTCGACAGAGGCATCAGCAGGCCTCTACTCCAAGAGGTAACCTAGCTAGTTACCGTGGACCTTGCTACTTGGGCATAGATGCTGGATCAACCACGACAAAGATTGTTCTGATTGGTCAGAATGACGAAGTTTTATATACGTATTATGGGAGCAATCAAGGCAATCCTTTGCAATCCGTCATCATGGGTATGAAGGACCTTTACAGCGAGATTCCAACAGAAGCAACGATTGTCCGTTCTGCTGTGACTGGTTATGGGGAAGGGTTAATCAAGGCAGCACTCAAAATCGATACGGGAGAAATTGAAACGGTTGCCCATTTCAAGGCAGCGGTGAAATTTCGTCCCGATGTAGATTTTATCCTCGATATCGGTGGCCAGGATATGAAGTGCATGAAGATTAAGAATGGCACGATTGATAGTTTAATGTTAAACGAAGCTTGCTCCGCAGGTTGTGGTTCTTTCCTCGAAAGCTTTGCTTCTGCTCTCGGCATGTCGATTCAGAGCTTTGCTGAGGCAGCACTTGTAGCCGAGCATCCGGTTGATCTCGGTTCTCGCTGTACCGTCTTCATGAATTCGAAGGTCAAGCAGGTGCAAAAGGAAGGGGCAACGCTGTCCGATCTATCTGCAGGATTGTCCTATTCTGTTGTGAAGAATGCTCTTCAGAAGGTCATTAAGCTACGCAATCCGGAGGACTTCGGTGAACGGGTTGTCCTACAGGGTGGAACCTTTCTCAATGAAGCGGTACTGCGTGCCTTTGAGATCCTTACCGGCCGTGAGGCGGTACGTCCTGATATGGCAGGGATTATGGGTGCCTATGGTGCAGCACTCATTGCCAAGGAGCAGGCAGAAGCGCTTATGGTAGCTGAGTTACTGGAAGCTAGTACGGTAGTTGAAATGCAGGGAGTCAGCACAGTAGCTAAAGTACAGGAAGCTAGCACAGAAACTGAAGCGCAGGAAGTTAGCACGATAGCTAAAACAACAAGCGGACTGTTGCCTAGAGAAGGCTTAGATCAATTTACTTGTGACGTTTCTCGCAGAAGATGCAAGCTTTGTGGGAACAACTGTTTGTTGACTATCAATAAATTTTCCGATAGAAGCGTGCATATCTCTGGTAATCGCTGTGAGCGGGGAGCTGGACTACGCAGGACTAATCAGGAGCTGCCTAATCTCTTTGAATACAAATACGAGCGAATTTTTGCTTACGAATCTCTGCCTATTGAGCAAGCGAAGCGGGGACGGGTCGGCATCCCTCGGGTGCTTAATATGTACGAGAATTATCCGTTATGGCACACGTTCTTTAGTAAGCTTGGTTACCACGTGATGCTATCACCACGCTCGGATAAAGGAATTTTTGAGAAAGGCATGGAGACGATTCCCTCTGAAGCCGTCTGCTATCCGGCTAAACTCGTGCACGGTCATATTGAAGCTTTGGCTGAATCTGGTGCTGACTTCATCTTCTACCCCTCGGTCATGTACGAGAAGAAGGAGGAGGCGGAAGCAGATAATCACTTTAACTGCCCCGTGGTCACCTCCTATCCAGAAGTGATCCGCACCAATATGGGGGTGCTGCGCGATAAGAGCATCACTTTCATGAATCCGTTTCTGACCCTGGATAGCAAGCCTGCCCTGAAAAAAGAACTTTGTCGGGCCTTCCCGCTCATTCCGCGCTTGGAAATCGGGGAAGCGGTCGATCAGGCTTGGCAAGAAAATGAGCAGGTACGGGCGGACATCCGGCAAAAAGGTGAGGAAGCGATCGAGTACCTGCGGCAGACAGGGAAAAAAGGAATTGTCTTAAGTGGACGGCCTTATCATATCGATCCAGAGATCAATCACGGCGTTCCTGAGCTGATTACGAGCTTTGGTATGGCTGTGCTTACGGAGGACTCTATAGCCCATCTAGGGGTCGTAACAGAGCCTCTTCGCGTGGTAAATCAGTGGAAGTACCATTCGCGTCTGTATCGGGCGGCCAGCTTCGTCAGCCTTCATGATAATCTGGAGCTGGTTCAGCTTACTTCCTTTGGTTGCGGGCTGGATGCGATTACGTCAGACATGGTTCAAGAGATACTAGAGAATCGCAATAAAATGTATACCCTACTGAAAATTGATGAGATCAACAACTTGGGTGCTGCTCGTATTCGCATCCGTTCGCTTCAAGCTGCTATGGTGGAACGGGAACGCAAGGGTGTCCATGCCCAGATCATTCGCAAGTCACCGGAGTTGCCGGTGTTTACGGCAGAGATGCGTAAGGAATACACCATCATTGGACCACAGATGTCTCCTACCCACTTTAAACTCATTCAGGCAGCGGCGGTTAGCGAGGGCTACAAGCTGGTCGTGGTGGATAAAGCGGATAAACAGGTAGTTAATGAAGGCTTGAAGTATGTTAATAACGACGCTTGTTACCCAGCCATCCTCACCATTGGTCAGATCATGTTTGCTTTAAAAAGCGGGGAATATGATCTGGACCGTACAGCCGTGATGATGACACAAACGGGAGGTGGTTGCCGAGCAACGAACTATATTGCTCTGCTCCGCAAGGCGCTGAATGATGCAGGAATGAGCCACATTCCCGTTATTGCTGTGAGCGCTTCTGGCATTGAGAAACAGCCGGGCTTCAAGCTAAGTCCGGGACTTATTCGCAAGATCGTAGCGGCCGCATGCTACGGAGACCTTCTGGCCCGTGTGCTCTATCGCACCCGTCCTTATGAGCGAACAGAGGGAAGCACCAATCGGCTTTTTGACTATTGGATGGACGTATGCAAGCTGTCGCTGACGAACTTTCGTTACCGGGAGTATAGTCGGATTGTACGCGAAATTGTTCATGCTTTTGACGCTTTGCCAATCAGTGCTGCGCGTAAACCGCGAGTCGGCGTAGTTGGTGAAATTCTGGTAAAATTTCATCCAGATGCTAATAATCATCTGATCGAACTGATCGAGGCAGAGGGTGGAGAGGCTGTATTGCCCGACCTGCTTGATTTCTTCTTATATTGCTCCTACAGTCCCATCTACAAAAGTAAACGTATGGGCAAAAGTCCGATCACGGGTAAAGCAGCTCACTTGATTATTTCCTATCTGGAGCATCTGCGTAAGCCTATGAAGGACGCGCTAAAAGCAAGTGGACGCTACGGGATTCCGCATCGGATCTATGACACGGCCCAAAAGGCGGAACGTCTCCTGTCTACAGGTAATCAATCGGGTGAGGGTTGGTTTTTGACTGGGGAAATGATGGAGCTACTCGATGATGGAGTAAACAATATTGTCTGTGCTCAACCGTTTGCTTGCTTGCCGAATCACGTGGTAGGAAGAGGAATGATTAAAGGGCTGAAGGAATTATATCCATCAGCTAACATCTCAGCGATTGATTATGATGCCGGGGCAAGTGAGGTTAATCAGGTCAACCGATTAAAGCTGATGATGTCCGTTGCCTTCAAAAAGTCAGATGAGGATGGAACGGGTGGGATTGCTACCAAGTCGGTACAGACTTTTCCACTGCTATCCTCCTTGCAGGATTTGAAGGAAGCCCATGAAATACCTCCGTTACGAGGAGCAAGTCATCTTAATTAATTTGCTTAGCCTTTGGTTAAACAGAGCAAATGCTTTTATACGTGCAAAAGGGGCTGCCTCAAAAGGGTAGCCCCCAATGACCAAATCCAAACATCAAACCCAAAAATCCTCCAAGACCACGATAAAAGTGGAACTGGAGGACTTTTGGGTTTGAAGACCCAATGGAGGAAGGGCGAAGTTGAAATATTCTTACGTAAACAGAACCTAGTTGTGTTTAGACTCTATAAGTATTTATGTTCCCAATCGGAATCTCTAGTTTCTGCCCGCAGCTTTTCAACAAGCAAAGGGTCTTTTTTTACCTTTACCGGGTTGAGCACAAGCAGCAACAGGATGAACAAGCCAACGAGAATGGTCCAAATCAGATTCATCCCACTATCGCGCCAATTTGTCCCCGCTTCAGCGTTAAGCCAACTGACCAGAATCACCGTGCCCAATAGAAGTGAAACCACTAAAGCCGGATGTAGCTTCTGCTCCAGTCGATTTCCCGCCCAATGAACAAGGGGGAGACTGACAGCCATCGTCGCAACAAAAGTAAAGACATAGGACCAATTATCGTTTAGTGCCAATCGGTCGCTAAGAGTGAATGCCCCATGATTGATCAGAATTTCAATTAGCCAGAATAATAGGTGCTTTGCCTTCAACACGATCACCTCTCATAATCAAACGTCACTCGCAACTTATTTGCTGGTCCGATTGTACCATATTCTGGGCATACTAAACGATATATAATATTTCCCTGAAGTTGACCCTCCTCGACTTAGGTCCGGTTCACATTCTGGACTATTATCTGTTCTGCGGTAGGAGAGAATCGGCTAGAATGAAGATAAGAGCATTTTGGAACATCAACGAGTAGATCCTTCTACCGTCAGATGTTTCAGGGATAAAAGGGAGCGGTTAATTTGAAGAAGTCGTTTTTTTTAGTGGGGTTGCTGGCCTTCTGTATCGTTTTAAGCATTTCTGGTTTATATATCTATCAACTTATCTTTTCGAACCACTCAACGTCATCAATCGAGGGCGGTAAAAGCTATAATGCCGCAGAAATCCGCACGGTAACCATCGCCACAACTCGTGAAAATGTGCATGTTTCCAAAGGAACGGGCAATGAGATCAAGTTGGAGTTAAGTGGCAAGTCACGCAAGGGCACAACTTTGAAATCTGAACAAAAAGGTGACGAACTGATCATTCAAGTGACCCATAAAGGTCTAAACTTTGACTTCTTCAACTTTTCTTCGGCCGAACTTACCGTTGTCCTGCCTGAGAAACAGTTTGAGCGCCTCCAAGTGCGAACAACGTCAGGGGATCAAGCCTTAAGGGATGTAGGGGCAGAGAATTTAGACATAGCAACCGTTTCTGGTGAAATCGAAGCGGGGAATCTCGCTGGATCAGATCTGGTGGCGAAGACGGTCTCTGGTGATTTTGAGCTCGCGGATTGGACGGGGAATGTGACAGCCACTACGGTGTCGGGTGAGTTACAGCTTGAGCATTTAAAAGGCGATAAAATAATGGGTAAGACCGTATCTGGGGATGTTAACGTGGAAGATCTCATTGGAAAAGAGTTCCAGGTATCCACAGTATCAGGTGAAGTCAATCTCGAGGGTACAGCAGAAATGAGTAATGTGACCACTATTTCTGGATCGGTAACGCTTGAACTGCAGAAGACTGGTAAGTCCGTCGAGCTTCATTCCGTTTCCGGTGATCTAGAGGTGATGCTTCCCAAGGAAGCTCCCTTCATACTTGAGAGCAAGACTGTTTCCGGTGATATCCAGATCGATCGGGATGGATTTCAATATACGGATAAAAGCAAGGGTCATGTAGCAGGAAGCTTGGGCGAAGGTGGACCATCGCTGACATTCAAGACAACGTCGGGTGATGTGACGATCTCAGACTAACAGAGCTAACCATGACGAATCCATGCTGATATAGCAAAAAAGTCGTTCTGCTTTGATATGCTCCCATCATAGTAGACAGTAGAAAAAGCAAAAACTTCTACTGCTACAACGATGGGAGTTTTTCTAATG
>JAIMBU010000111.1 GCA_023511325.1 Gorillibacterium sp. | reverse complement strand
GGACGATCCAACAGCGTTGGTGCAGCACATGGGTGAATTGCCTGCAAATGCGATTCGCCAAAAGGAAGTCTTGGCCTTTCTTGCTGAGCATTCTACGCCGATCAAGCTGACGGAGCTCATGCTACGCTTGGGTGTGGGAGCGGGTACAGTTAAAGGATTAGCTGATAAAGGTTGGCTTACGTTAAAAGAAGTTGAGCTGCTCCGGGACCCTTATGCCGGAAGAAGTTTTACCCGTACCTACCCTCTGGTTCTGACCGAGGAGCAGCAAAGTGTTTATGAGCCTGTTCGGCAAGCGATTGTTCAATCTGAGCACCAGGTTTTTTTATTGCATGGGGTAACAGGTAGTGGCAAGACAGAGGTTTATCTACAAGCGATTCAACAATGTCTCGATCTCGATAAGGAAGCGATTGTCCTCGTTCCAGAAATTTCATTGACTCCGCAGATGGTTGAACGCTTTAAGGGTCGCTTCGGAGATGAAGTCGCTGTGCTACACAGTCGGCTCTCTCAAGGAGAACGCTACGACGAGTGGCGAAAGATCAGCATGAAGCAGGTGCGTGTTGTCATCGGTGCCCGATCTGCTGTGTTTGCACCTTTTACCCGAATCGGACTTATAATAATTGATGAAGAGCATGAAACCTCCTACAAGCAAGAGGAAAGTCCTAAATATCATGCGCGAGAAGTGGCTGAGGAGCGGGCGAAGCACCATCATGCTGCAGTTATCCTCGGATCCGCTACCCCTTCGCTCGAAAGCTATCATCGGGCAATGGCACCTCCACCTGTTGGCACCTATCATCTGCTAACCATGGAGCGACGGGTGGAGAACCGACCGATGCCGCCTGTGCATATTGTTGATATGCGTGAGGAGTTGCAGGAGGGCAACCGTTCGATGTTTTCTCGTCCACTATTTAACGCATTGCAGTTGCGCTTGGAACGAAGAGAGCAGTCCGTTTTGCTGTTGAATCGCCGGGGATATTCCACCTTTGTCATGTGTCGAACCTGTGGTCATACCATGCAGTGTCCGCATTGCGACATTTCACTGACCTATCATCAAAGCTCGCATATGATGCGTTGCCACTATTGTGGTTATACGGAACGTTCACCGGTTGAATGTCCTAGCTGTAGCAGTCCGCATATTCGCTTTTTTGGTACGGGTACACAGAAGGTTGAGGAGGAGTTAGCGAAGCTGTTCCCAGGCATTCGGGTCATCCGGATGGATGTAGACACGACGACCGAAAAGGGCTCTCATGAAAAATGGTTGACCATGTTCGGCAACAAAGAGGCAGATGTTCTGCTCGGCACACAGATGGTGGCCAAAGGGTTGGATTTCCCCGATGTCACCCTAGTTGGGGTTATTGCCGCCGATACCGTGTTGAATCTTCCTGATTTCCGAGCAGCGGAGCGTACCTTTCAGTTACTTACTCAGGTTGCTGGCCGTGCAGGCAGACATCAATTGCCTGGAGAAGTGTTTGTCCAGACCTATAATCCTGAGCATTACAGCATCATTCGTTCATCTGAACATGACTTCAAGGGATTTGTCCAGCAGGAGCTAGAGGTTCGCCGTGCATGTGGCTATCCACCTGATTGTGGTTTAATCCTCGTCACTTTGTCTCATCCCGAGATTCCCCTTTTGGTTCGTTCGGCAGAAGGCTTTGTCAAACGTTTACGCGAGGCGGCCATCCAAGCGGGAATCTACAAGGACGCAAATGCGCCCGTACCCGGTGATTTATTCGCAGGTATGGAGGGGAATGACGGCTTGCCTCCGCTTGGGGAGATGGAGGTTCTTGGGCCTGTTGCCTCGCCGATTCCACGGATTAAAGATAGATATCGCTTCCGCTGCATGATAAAATATCGGGGTAACGTCGATGTTTCCACGTTGGTGACCAAAACAGCAGCAGCTTTCGACGAGCTCTGCACCAAGGAAAATTTACAGATCAGCATTGATGTCGATCCGCAAATGCTGATGTGAGCTTGTGATTATGAAGGAGGTTCTGTTATGTCAATTCGGATTATCGTGAAAGACCCAGACCCTGTTCTACGGGAGATTGCCAAACCAGTTCCACGTATGACTACAAACATCCAGAAACTCCTCGATGATATGGCGGAAACGATGTATGACGCCCCCGGAGTGGGCTTAGCTGCTCCGCAGATCGGAATTCTCAAACGGGTCATTGTCATGGATGTTGGCGACGAGCATGGTCTCATTCATCTTGTTAACCCGGTTATTGTCTACAAGGAAGGCGAGCAATTAGGTGTTGAGGGCTGTCTCAGTATTCCTGGGTTGCTTGGTGATGTACGCCGGGCGATGAAGGTACGCGTCAAGGGACTTGACCGAGAGGGCAATGAAATTGAAATTGAGGGCGATGAGCTACTAGCTCGCTGCATTCAACACGAAGTAGATCACTTGAATGGAATTTTGTTCACGGACGTCGCAGTTAAGGTGTATCGGGAAGAACTGCGTGAAGATTACGATGATGAGGAAGACGAAGGCGACCAACTATGAATGCAGTGAGAATACTTTTTATGGGCACACCAGATTTCGCCGTCACTTCGTTGGTTACGCTGCTTGAAGAGGGCTATAACGTCATCGCCGTCGTCACCCAGCCGGATCGTCCCCAAGGAAGAAAACGGGTGTTGACGCCAACACCCGTTAAGGCTGCGGCTGTAGGGCTGGGTATTCCAGTCCTCCAGCCAGAGCGGCTACGTCGTCCAGAAGCGATTGCCGAGGTTGCCGCTCTGCAGCCGGATTTGATCGTTACAGCCGCTTATGGGCAGATTTTGCCGAAGGCTATTTTGGACTTGCCACGCTATGGCTGCATTAATATTCACGGCTCGCTACTGCCCAAATATCGGGGAGGAGCGCCGATTCAGTATGCCGTCATGAATGGTGAAGCTGTTACAGGCGTTACCATTATGTATATGGCAGAGGGTCTGGATACCGGGGATATGCTGACTAAGGTTGAGGTACCGATCACCGACGAGGATACAGCAGGTACTCTGTTTACCAAGCTGAGTGTGGAAGGCGCCGCTCTTCTGCGTCATACGCTACCTGAACTGCTTGCAGGTAAGCTGCAAGCTGAGCCGCAAAACGAAGCCGATGCCACCTATGCACCTACCATCAAGAGAGAAGACGAACGGATCGACTGGGAGCAGTCGGCTCGGAAAGTGTTTAATCAGATTCGTGGATTGAATCCTTGGCCTGTGGCTTTCACTTTGCTTAATGGTGAAGTGTTTAAGGTTCAGGCAAGTCATCTGCCAGCTACGGGTTCTGCTATTCCGCTTGGCACCGTTGCTGGTACCGTACTTCGTGCCAATGGAAGTGGGATTGAAGTAGCAACGGGGGCAGGGACGCTACTTTTGACAGAGGTACAGCCTGCCGGTAAGAAGGCGATGGAAGCAGCGGCATTCTGCCGGGGCGGCGGTATCCGGCTCGGTACGATTCTGGGTCAATGACAGTAGGAAAAGGGGCCCCAAGAAATGACAAAAGAAATCATCCGGCAGAAGCCAAAAGCAAACGCTCGGGAAGTCGCGATGGATATCCTTACCCGTGTGGAGGAAGATCGATCCTACAGTAATCTGCTGTTGAACCGATCGCTCCAGAAGGTAGAGATGTCCCGCGCTGATGCGGGTCTGACGACGGAGCTTGTATATGGTACCATTCAAAGATTGAATACGATCGATCATTATTTGGGCCGTTTTTTAGCTGGTGGGCTGGACAAGCTGCAGCCGTGGGTGCGTAACCTGCTGCGTTTAAGCTTCTACCAGCTTTATTATTTGGATCGCATTCCTCCCCATGCTGCTGTAAGTGAGGCTGTGAATATCGCCAAGAAACGAGGACATCAAGGGATTTCTGGGATGGTCAACGGTGTTCTGCGCAACGTCATTCGCCAAAAGGAAGACCTGCATCCACAAGCGGCGCTCTCTGACACCGAGCGAATTGCCTTGATTCATTCCCATCCGCAATGGCTGGTGGCTCGTTATGTGCACCGATACGGCGTAGAAGTTGCGGAACAGATCTGTGCCGCAAACAATAAGCCACCGCACAGCAGTATCCGGGTTAACCGACTTAAAGTGTCACCCGCAGAAGTAGCACGGCAACTACGTGAGCAGGGGCTGAGTATCGCGCATTCCCTACTTGTTGAGCCGGGTCTAGTGGTTGAAGGCGGCGGGAATCTAGCCTTCTCGACGTGGTATGAGCAGGGTAAGGTAAGCGTTCAGGACGAAAGCTCCATGTTGGTTGCCGAAGTTGTCGCGCCCATTGCCGGCATGAAGGTATTGGATTGCTGCGCTGCGCCAGGAGGCAAGACTGCCCATATGGCTGAGCTTATGCAGGATGATGGACGGATCACAGCTTGCGACGTACATGAGCACAAAGAAAAGCTCATTACCGCGCAAGCGCTGCGCCTTGGTTTATCTAGCATCAGCACAATCGTAGCTGATGCTAGGGAGCTGGGGCAAAAGCTTCCAGCTGAGTCGTTTGATCGCATCCTACTAGATGCGCCTTGTTCGGGGCTTGGGGTCATCCGCCGCAAACCAGAGCTCAAGTGGTATAAACAGGAGAAGGATATTGCGGCTGTGGCTATGCTGCAAAAAGAGCTGCTAGAGACTGTACACGGGCTACTCAAACCAGGTGGCATTCTCGTCTACAGCACTTGTACGACAGAGCCTGAGGAGAATGCTAAACGGGTAGAGGCTTTTCTTGCCGAGCATGCGGAGTATGCACTCTCTCCTTTTCCAGAGCATTTGATTGCAAAGTTAAGCAACTCGCATATTACCTCTAGTGATTCCACTGAGTTACAGCAGCCAACCACTGGGCGTTTGCAGGATTTGCAGCAGCAAGCCAAGAACGGAATGCTCCAGCTTTTGCCTAGCGATTTCGGAACAGACGGGTTTTTTATTGCCCGATTAAGCAAAATGAGCGAACCTATGTTAAAATAGTGGGATGAATAGACTTAAGCTCATTCTCTCTAAGGAGTTTGCAGCGCTGTTCCATCATACAAAATAGGTTGTGATCAGATGAAACCGTTCGTTTACGATTTGACATATGAGGAATGGCAAGTTTGGACGAAGGACAATAAAGAGCCTTCGTTTCGTGCTGGACAAGTTTTTGAATGGTTGTACGTGAAACGGGTTACCTCTTTCGAAGAGATGACTAATCTGTCCAAATCCTTGCGGAAGAAACTGCTCGAGCAATTCCAATTTGTTGTGCTCGACGAGGTTGCTCGCCAAGAGGCGAAAGATGGAACAGTCAAGCTACTCTTCGAACTTTATGATAAGAATGCAATTGAGACGGTCATCATGAAGCATGACTATGGCAACAGCGTTTGTGTGACTACGCAGGTTGGCTGTCGAGTCGGCTGTACCTTTTGTGCCTCTACGCTGGGTGGTCTTAAGCGTGATCTTACGCCAGGGGAGATTGTTGCTCAGGTTGTCAAAGCTCAGCAACTTCTCGATGCGAGTGAGGAACGAGTCAGTAGTATTGTTGTCATGGGCATTGGAGAGCCTTTTGAAAACTATGATGCCTTGATGAAATTCCTCCGTGTCATGATTCATGAGAAGGGGCTCAATATTGGGCAAAGGCACATCACAGTATCGACAAGTGGCATTGCACCAAACATCTATCGATTTGCTGACGAGGACACACAGATTAATCTGGCTTTATCCATTCATGCTGCAAACGATGCTTTGCGTTCTAAGTTGATGCCGGTAAATCGGCGTTTTCCACTGGCTGAAGTCATTGAAGCATGTAAATATTACGTGGAGAAAACCGGAAGACGAATCACTTTTGAATATGCCCTTATGGGCGGTGTTAATGATGGAGAAGAGCAGGCAGAGGAGCTTGCAGTATTGCTGAAGGAAAACTTTCCGCTCAGTCATGTCAACTTAATTCCTGTCAACTATGTACATGAGCGTAAATTTACCCGTACGGCGAGGGATGATATCTTCAACTTCCAACGGGTGCTAGAGCGTAGCAAAATCAATGCCACAATCCGGCGTGAGCAGGGGAGTGACATTGCGGCAGCATGCGGACAACTGCGTGCCAAGCACATGGAGCCAAGTACGTGAAGAGGTGATGGGGATGAGAACAGCCAGTAGGACGGATATTGGAAATATCCGTATCGTCAACGAAGATCGGTCACTTGTTGTGCCCGATCTTCAAGGCTTTACCCTGGGGATTGTAGCAGATGGGATGGGCGGACATCAAGCGGGGGACACAGCCAGCCAATTAGCGGTAGAGTTGATTCACAAGCGGATGCTCTATCTGGAGGAAGACATGTCGGATGCTGATTCTGAGCAGTTAGTAATCGAAGCCGTTTCTGATGCGAACCGGCGAATCTACGAGATGGCAAACAGTCATGAACAGTTTAACGGGATGGGTACAACCGTTGTTGTAGTTCTGGCTAGACAGACGGATATTCTTGTTGCCCATATCGGCGACAGCCGTGCCTATCTATGTCGAGATGGCGAGTTGGAACAGCTGACCGACGATCATTCTCTTGTGAATGAGCTGGTCAAATCGGGTCAGCTTTCCAAGGAGGAGGCTGAGAAACATCCGCGTCGCAATGTTCTTACCCGTGCCCTTGGAACAGATGCCACTGCCCAAACTGAAATCAAACGTTACGCCTGGAAGTCTGGTGATACCGTACTGATCTGCAGTGATGGACTCTGTGGTCTTGTGTCGGAGAGTCGCTTACAAAGCTTGATGCATGTGGATGAAGACCTAGAGAAAGTAGCAGATGAACTCGTACATAGTGCTTTGGCGGCAGGAGGAGACGACAATGTTACGGTCGTCTTGATCGAGAATGCACCAACAGAAATGATACGTAAGGGGGGATGACGATGATCGGTCAGACGCTTGCTGGAAGATACGAAATCCTGGACCGCATTGGCGGAGGTGGAATGGCTCTTGTCTATAAAGCTAGAGACATTCTTCTGAATCGAATCGTCGCCGTGAAGGTATTGCGGTCCCAATTCGTTAATGATGAGGAATTCATCCAACGCTTCCGTCGTGAAGCCCAATCTGCTGCAGCATTATCTCATCCCAATATCGTCAGCATCTATGATGTTGGACAGCGGGAAGACATTCATTACATCGTGATGGAATATGTCGAGGGAAGAACACTCAATGATTTGATTAAAGAAAGAGCGCCTTTGCAGGTAGAAGAAGCCATCAATATCGCAGCCCAAATCTGTGATGCTCTTGATCACGCACACAGCAATCAGATTATCCACAGAGATATTAAGCCTCATAACATTTTACTCGGTCGTAACGGCAGGGTTAAAGTAACTGATTTTGGGATCGCTCGTGCCGGCGCTTCCTCCAGCATTACC
>JAIMBU010000110.1 GCA_023511325.1 Gorillibacterium sp. | reverse complement strand
GATCTTGATCTTGGGATTAAATTACGGACTGATGTACGCTTTTCATGAGCAGTTCGCCATCCCGCTAATTGTGGCAAAATTGCTTACCGAAGCCACATTATTCATCCTCAGCTATTGGTCCCAGCGTAAGTTTGTCTATTAATCTAGGGAATGCTCTTTACGCTCCCAACTGCTTGGTTATCAGCACAAATGGGGTGGATCTCTCCACGCACCTATCGTAAATAGGTTCTTTAAAGCTTGAACGACTATCGCCTGCTGCGACTTCTTCATAGCATCGTTGTCTCGGCTGCTTCAATTTCGCTGCAAATTTCCTGATGCCATGACATATCTCCGCAATCATAGGCAATGAAAGCGAGCGACTTCAACGAGTCTAGCCTCCGAACCAAATCGAGGTTAACCGTTAAGCAATGCTCCAATTCTAGCTTCTCTTGCCGAGGGAGCAGATGATAACCACCTAATGTCTTAGCTTTGTGTGCAAGCTCCGCAAGCCTGCGGTGTACGGGATGGATGCCAATCATGACTTATACCCTTCTTTCATGCTTCAGAATATAGCGTACATTCTAAGCATCGCCCGTTTTCCTCTATTTAAACTTAACTTAAGAATAAACTCGATTACACCCATATTTGAAGCGTCTCACCTGGGGCCAACTCAATCCGCTGCCACCCGATTGAGGCACATTGACCAAGCGGAAGTCCTGCCTCTTCCTCATCTTCCACCAATAACTTAACCTTTGCTTTGAAGTCGGTAGGATTGCATACTGACAGTATGTGGCTTCCGTTCTCCTTAACCTCTAGGCTGCAGGTCACTTGGTCGGTCACCGTAACTCGACTATGAGTCTTATTCACATAGATTCCAGGCAGTTCCGCATAGGTAAGCATCAACGAAACCTCGCACCAGCAGGAAAAAGGAATCACCTCACCTACGTAAGCCTTTCCCTCCCAATCGCTCATATTGACTCGCTCACTCATATAGCCCGGCGGCATATCCTGGCCGTCCCAACCTCTAACCGGACGATCCTGACGTGACAGATATTGAGGTAGATTACCTGCGATTTCTCGCAGTAGCTCCATATATTGCTGTTTGCCCGTTGCCCGGTACAACTTAAATAACGAATCGCCCGATAGTGTACAAATACCTGGCGCACTGTGCTTATTCTGAACGTTGGCGATAACCGAGCCTGTTGTGCGAATGCCCAACTGCTTAAAGGTCGATCCTTCCGGAAACTGAAAGTCATAAGAGACGCACCATGTCATACATTGGAGGGCTGCTTCCTCCGCCCGTTTAATCCATTCACGGTCACTGCTTGTCTCATAGAGGACGATATAGGACTCAAGTAGTGCGAATGCAGATTCACTATCAGGACACTGGAGAATTTCGCCTGGCCCCCCCGTCGTTATCCCCTGCACGGTAAATTGCTTATAGTAATAATCTGCCGATTGTTTAGCCACAGTAATATAAGTGCTCTCACTGAAATAATCGCCACAGAGGGCAAGACCTGCTGGCGCGATGGCTGCGCCCGCGGAACCTCCGATCAGGATGTCTCCTGTTCCTATATGAACCCATTGACCAAATTGGCCATACTTGTCCCACAGTCTGACAAAAGCGTCGGCGAGTCGCCGTGTGCCTTCAAGCCATGGCTGGGGAATGGCGAATTCAGGACTTACGCGCTCTAAAGCAATTAGATGCTTCATGATGAAATATAATGCATCCGCGCTCTTGCGCAAGATATGCCACTGCTCGGGATACCGCCGATTCGGATCGCCGCTGAACTCGTCGCCATACCATTCTCCTTTGTAGCATACGCCATGGAAGAAACCCGAGTCCGTCTGGCTACTGAAGATAAAACGAAGTGTAACGAGCACCCGATCCACCGATAATTCACTTCCCTCAAGAAGCAAGGCCAAGCTTGACATGCCACCCCCAACCCAGCCAATCTGCCAATCCTGATGCTTCATATCAATGGTTCCGACTGCATAATAACCAAGCAGCTTGTTCCAATTTAACGCATTGTATTTCTGTTCCTGAATCTCCCAAGCCGCGGCGAAAGGCAGGCTTGGAGCCAGGTTAGCGGGTGGCTTAGCCTGGCGACGCACGATAGCGAATTGGTTGAACAGTGCTTGAACACTTGTGCAAGGGAAGCGATAGATACGGCATCTGAGTCGCACGGTATCCCCGGCCTTGAAGTCATGCCCTCTATCCGTGCTAGTCACACTCGTCGTCGCCATCTCATATTTCAATTGCGGCCTAACCCCTGGTGCTTGAAAGGCGATTCGCGCCGTTGTTCTATCCAAGCTCTCCTCCATATGTATTGAGGTATCCCCGTAGTCTGTCGCCTGATCAGTCACGAACAGCCAGCCGGAACTCGACTTCTCGTCTATGCAGCCAATCACTGGCGAAGCCGCATCACCGGTCAATAGATGAAAGGCGGAAGGTATCCCCGGTTCAGCAGATAAACGTGGCACATCCGTGATCAGTGTGGGAACATCCGGCCCATGATCATCAAGGCGGCTCCAGCAAGGAGCATACGATAAATCCCGTACACCAAATCGATTGCCTGCATATATTGCTCCGGGCACAAGCACATAATTTCGTTCCGACCATTCGCTCCAGCTAAATGATAATGCCACAGCTGTTTGTTCTGAACTACCGCCTGAGTGGAATTCGGCAATCAACTCCAGACCTTTCGTGCTGTCGACTAATCCTTTGCCTATAACGTTCACCGTCCAGTTCACACCTGTAGCTGTGTTAGCCTGACCCTCCATTCCATCCCATAGTACCTCACTGCTCTCGACCAGAATCGCATCCTTGTATCGATTAATAACACCCGTAAGTTTTACCTCTGCTGCTCCTAGCGATAATGCTACCTCTCCCATACCACTGTTCTCCCTTCTCTAGCTGCATGGATTACTCAGTAAGTACCATAACCTTACTTTTTTCCATGAACCTTCAGCCATTGATCCAACTCTCTCTGCATCTCCTCGGTTTGTTTCTTGACACCTGATTTCTGAGCGACTTCATAATATTCGGGAAATACTTGTGCAGGGTCAACGGCTCCGCTCTGTAACGCTTTGGCAAATCGCTGTGCTGCCAAGAAGAGGTTTACTTCTCCACTTATGTAACGTTCACTATTAAAATTGAAGCCATATACTTCCGGCCGTTTAGCCGTTTCATTCATTTTCTTGGTTACTTCCCACGTGTCAGTAGCTTGACCTTCCTTCAAGTAACCGTTGAGTACATTACCAAATACCCACCCCTGATCTTCCTTATAGCCACCCTCTTGATTAATCCTAATCGTATTGTTGCCAATCATGGTATAGTGTTTATTCTCGATACCGAAGGTAATCAGATTGAATAACACAGGATCAGTCTCTAACCATTCAATCAATTGGAGCGCCTTCTCCGGATGCTTGGATGTTCGGCTGATCGCGGTCATAGTTGTACGTACTCCGGTAAATTCCGGCTCTGACAATCGAACATACACGACCTCGTTGCCACCAAATCGCTTCCGATCTTCGATTTCACCACCGGGCTTCATTGTCGTATTCCACTCCACAGCGACTTTACCGGTGCGCAAGAGGGAGACGATCATATTATCATCCATTGTCGCGCTATCCTTATAGATATAACCAGACAAGTACCATCTTCGCACCATCTCCAGAAACGTTCGGTATTCCGGCTTGTCTAATATATCCAAGATTTTGTAGTCTGGATCGCCAATTTTATAGCCTTGGGCCGAGTAGCCGTATTGTCGGCCGAAGTCGAACATATTACTGGTTGAGGCGATCGGAATGATTTCCAGTTCATTGTCATGGATGATTTTTAAGATGGGCTCGATATCCACTTGCTGCTTAATCTGCTTAATGTCAATTCCATATTTATCGATAAAACGCTTCTGAATAGTGAAACCTTCTGCTTTCGCCGCGATTTGCACATTTGGAACTGCGTAGGTTATGCCGTCGACCTTAGCATCCTCCCAGAATGCAGCAGGAATCTCTTCTCCCAGCAGCGGCGTAGCATTCAGTAACTCATCCAGAGGAAGAAGCCCTCCCTTAGCTACTTTATTATCATAATCGCCGCTTCCCCAATTGGAGGTCCACAGGATGTCGAATTCTTCGTTAGATGCAAGCATCGTGTTGATTTTATCTTTATAACTCGATTCAATAATAGGCTTTAGCTTAACTATGGCATTTATTTTTGGCTGGATATATGCGTTAATGGCTTCTTCTACCGCTGCTTGATCAGCAGGCATTTCATAGACGATATAGTAATAGGAAAGCTCGACAGGTGGCTGTTTCGGGTCAATGGGGGAAAAAGCAGTACTTCTTGAGAAAACCGATTCTGGTTGAAACATTACATTGCTGCAACCAATTAGGAGAAATATGAGCACCATACCAAGCAGCGGAAGCTTCATTTGCTTGCGGTTTTCCATGAATTGATCCCCTTTGTCCTCTAGCATTTACAAGAAAGTGAATAAGAGGGAAGGGCAAGGTTAGCCCTCGCCTCTCCCCTGCTTATTCCCTATGACTTCAGATCAAACTATCTCAGCCCTTTGCTCTTCAGGAATGTATCCCATTGTGCGTCGATTTCAGCATCAACTTTTTCGATACCGGATGCTTTAAGCTTCTCAATATACTTCGGCAACAGAGTTTCCGGATCTACGGCTCCCGTCTCAAGCGTGATCCTGTATTCTGCATGAGCAGCTTCAATATTCGCCAGCTCCGACTTGATATTCTCTTCATTAACGGAGAATCCATAAGCAGCAGAGACAACGGCTTCATCATTCAATTTAATCGTTCTTTCCCATACATCAGCTGTTTGCGCAGGTTTAAGGTAAGCATTAAATTGATTACCGAATACCCAATCTACATTGGGAGCATAAGCCGAATCCTTCACTTGCTCGATCGTTGTATCACTAATCTTTTTGTAGTGAACGCCTTCGATACCTGAGCACACCAGGTTATAGAAGTATTTGTCTGAGTTCAACAGATTGATGAACATCAGCGCACGTTCAGGGTTTTTTGATGTCTTGCTAATGACATGCATAGCGCTGGCAATTCCTGTGAAATAAGATTCAGAAAGCGGGATATAGACGACTTCATTATTTCCATTAATGCCCATCTCATCTGCTTCTCCACCTGGCTTGGAAGTGAACTCCAGAGATACGGCAACATTACCTTTACCTTTCAAATCATTGATGTTCTCAATGATTGGAGCATCTTCATTGATATAACCCGCTTCATACCATTTGTGCATTGTTTTGTAGAAATCTAATTTATCATTGATTACATCAATTCCATTGATTCTCGTATAATTGGGGTCATCCTTCTTATAAGATATAGCCAGACCGTCTGCGCCAACAGAAGTCGAGTCAGTGTATAAACCCCATCTGTTCGTGGCCATTCCAAACGGAATGACATCTGGATCTCCATCTTTGATCTGTTTTAAGAATGGCTCCAAATCTCTGTAGCTTTTTATCGTGGATATATCGAGACTGTATTTATCGATAAAGCGTTTCTGTACGACAAGACTCTTGGTTTTGGCAGAAACCTGATAGATTGGGAATCCATAAACTTTACCATCGTTTGCTTTCATATCTGGCCAGAATTTGTCTGGAATGTTAGCGCGGGCCTCCGGCGCATATTGCTCGATCATCGCGTCTGTGAGTTCCGTGAACGCGCCTTTATCGATATTCGGTTGGTAGTTAAGTAACCAGCCCTTTGAACTCCAGGCGATGTCGAATTCTTCATTTGCGGCCATAACCGTGTTTAATCTAGGTTCATATTCATCAAAAGTAAGTGGCTTCATCTCTACGGTTGCGTTGATTTTTTCTTTAAGATATTTATTGATTTCATCATTAACCTTCTTTTGGTCGGCTCCCGGTGCATTAGCCACAGGATAGTAGAATGTCAGCTTCACTTCAGGGAGCTCGGCAGGCGTGCTTTCGCTTGGGCTTGCCGCTGCCTCTGAGACCGCTGGGTCGCTTGCTTTCTCTGATGGAGCTGAAGTATTTTTAGAGCATGCTGCAATAAAGGAAACGCAAAGTACGATGCACATAAACTTAAATAACCAAGTTTTAGTATTCTTCAACGTAGCCACCTCCGCTTTTTTAACCCCATTACTTTTGTTATATACCTACTCACCGAACAATTCATCGTATTACCTCTGTTTACCTCCTTTCCAAGGATGATTGTCAGGTGTCAAACCATATTGGGTTAACCTTTCAACGAACCTACAGTAATCCCCTTAACAAAATACTTCTGGAAGAAAGGAAAGATAATCAGCATCGGACCACCTGCGACCATGGCCATCGCCATTCTGACAGACAAAGTCGGAAATTGAGCGAATTGGAGTCTATCTGCTGCCGATGCCATCGGTGAATTGGCTAGGAACTCCGCTTTAGAAATGATTCTAACCAGCAACAATTGAAGGGGTACATACTTGTCGTTATCAATGAATAACAAAGCATTAAACCAATCGTTCCAATAGCTAAAGGCGATGAACAATCCAAGCGTCGCAAGTGCTGGTGTCGATAACGGAAGAATGATCCGGAAGAAAATACGGAATTCCTTGGCTCCGTCGATCTTCGCTGATTCGATGATCTCAAGTGATATTTTGTCCATAAAGCCCTTCATGATCAGAATGTTAAATGGACTTAGCAAGAGTGGAATAATTAATGCCGCTAATGAATTCTTCAAATGCAGGTACTGCGTCATCAGAATGTAGAACGGAATTAGACCGCCATTGAATAACATCGTGAAGAAAACGTAAAACGTTAGCGGTCGATTATAACGAAAGTCCTTACGGGAGATCGGATAAGCCATCAGAGCGGTCATCAGTAAGGAAATGAGTGTCCCAATCACCGTGATCATGATGGTAACGCCATAGGCCTTAAAGATCGTTTTGGGTGCTTCAAACACAATTCGATAAGCCTCAAAACTGAACTTATGTGGAATAAACTGGTAACCATTTTGAATGATGCTCTGCTCTGAGGATACGGACACAGCGATAACCAACAGGAAGGGCACGACTATCAAGCTACATACGATAATGAAGAAAAGATTAATCACCCAGTTTGAGGAATGTCCTGGTTTCCTATTCTCTTCATGTTCGGGCTGTCTCGGTGTTGCCAATGGGACAAATGCGGAATTATTCATGGTGATCTCCTTTCAGCTTGATTAGAAGAGCGCATTATCTTTGTCTATCTTGCGAACGACCCAGTTGGCGGTTACAACGGTAATTAAGCCAACGACAGATTGAAGGAAGCCCACGGCTGCTGCAGAGTTGATATCTCCCCGTACTCTTAGGGCGCGGTAGACATAGGTGTCAATG